>JBDTCD010000019.1:0-5423 GCA_039923755.1 Terrimesophilobacter sp.
TCCCCATGCCTTATTTGGTGAAGCCCGACCACCTCGCTGACGCGGTGACGGCCCCCATCCCCGTCAATGAGTCCCTGCCGCGCGCCTGCATCATCGGAGCCGGATCCTCCGGTATCGCCGCCGCCAAGGCGCTCTACCTTGCCGGGGTGCCCTTCGATTGTTTCGAGCGCGGAAGCGCGATCGGTGGAAACTGGCTCTTCGACAACCCGAACGGCCTCTCTGCCTGTTACGAAACCCTCGAGATCAACACGTCCTGCCCGCGTATGGCGTTCTCCGACTTTCCCATGCCCAAGGAATACCCGCACTACGCGCGACACGATCAGGTACACGCCTATTTCGAACAATACGTCGACCACTTCGGCTTTCGCCACACGATCAGCTTCAACACCACAGTCCAAGAGGTCACCCGCGAACCCGCCGGCGGCTGGCTCGTACGGACGCGCGGACCCCGGGGCGAGCAGGTCGGGCGGTACGACGCCGTCCTCGTTGCCAACGGCCACCACTGGGATGCGCGCTGGCCCGAACCCGCCTATCCCGGCACGTTCGACGGCGAGCAGCTCCACGCTCACGACTACCGTTCGGGAGAGCAGCTCGAGGGCCGTGACGTCGTCGTCGTCGGGGCCGGCAACTCAGCAATGGACATCGCCGTCGAGGGTTCGCACCGTGCCGCGAGCGTCTCGCTCTCGATTCGCCGCGGTCAGTGGGTGCTGCGCAAGCACCTGTTGGGGTTCCCAACTGATCAGGTGGTCCTTCCCGCGTGGATGCCGTGGTGCGCCACTGCGGCACGCCTGCGACTCGGGGCGATCGCCTCGGGCGGCCTACGCAAGTACCACCTGCCGAAGCCGTCCCACAAGCCCGGCCAGTCGCATCCGGTTCAATCCGACCAGATTCGCGAACGCATCGCAGCCGGGCGCGTCAACGTGCGCCCGAGCATCGAACGCCTCGACGGCGATGGGGTCGTTTTCACCGACGGCTCCCGCGCCACGGCTAACCTGATCGTCTGGGCGACGGGATACAAGGTCACCTTCCCGTTCCTCGACCCGGTGCTCATCGCGGCGCAGGACAACGACCTCCCGCTGTGGAAACGCACCGTGCACCCCGAACTGCCCGGCCTGTTCTTCATCGGTCTACTACAGCCGGTGGGTGCAGTCATGCCGCTTGCCGAAGCGCAGGGCGCGTGGATCGCCGAGATGCTCAGCGGGCAGTACGCACCGCCGACGAAGGGAGAGATCTTCGTACAGCTGAACCGCGACCACCTGCGCAACAAGAAGCAGTTCTACGCATCGCCGCGGCACACCATGGAGGTCGACTTCGACCACTACCTGTGGGATCTCGCACGCGAACGACGCCGCGGGAGGCAACGCGCGGCAGGTGCGGAACGGGGCGCCGCCGTCAGGAGCACACGATGAGCCGCACCGTCGACCTCAGCGGCAAAGTCGTCGCCGTCACAGGAGGCGCCAATGGGATCGGACGCGAGATCGCCCGGCTGCTGGCCTCCCATGGTGCGCGCATCGCGATCGGCGACCGCGACGTCGAGGCGGCCCGGCAGACGGCGAATGAGCTCGACGGCACCCTGCTCGGCCTTGACCTCGACGTGACCGATACCGAGTCGTTCGTCGCGTTCCTTGCCGCCGTCGATGCCGCGTGGGGTGCGATCGACGTGCTCGTGAACAACGCCGGCGTCATGTGGGTTGGCGCATTCACCGAGGAACCGGATGCCGCCACCGCGCGCCAGGTCGCGGTGAACCTGCTCGGCGTCATCCGTGGGGTGAAGCTTGCCGCTCCCGCCATGCTCGCGCGCGGTTCCGGCCACATCGTGACCATCGCATCCGCGGCATCCATGCTGACCACGCCCGGCGAGGCGACCTACGCTGCGAGCAAGCACGGCGTGCTCGGCTATCTCAAGGCGGTGCGCGCCGAGCTTTACCGCTCCCCCATCCACTTCACGGTGATCATGCCTGCCGTGGTCGACACGGCATTGGCCACAGGAACGGCGACCGGCGCAGCAAAGCTGCTCCAACCGGCGGATGTCGCAGCTGCGGTTCTGCGCGCCATCGTGCGGCCCCGCTTCGAAATCACGATTCCCGGCTATGTCGGCCCGCTGCAGCGGGCGATCAACGTGCTGCCCGGGTTCCTGCGTGACCCGCTATTCCGCGGCCTCGTGCCCGACCAGGTGCGCCAGGTCGACCGCGGCAGCCGCGCCGGCTACGAGACGCAGTTCAGCGACCGGGACTGAGACCCTTGCACACCCTCTGACGTGACGACGTCCAGAGTCGCTCGGAGGATTCGGGGGCGGCGTTCCGGATCATTGGGCTTGCCCTTGTGCACGCGCGCTCCTCAATGTCACACCAAGTACGTGCCCTCGTACGCACATTGGCAATATCCTTTGGGGTATCAGTGGCCTCAGGAGGGTGTCCATGGACGGCGACACCCTGCAGCAGTCCGCGCGAGACCGGGTCGAGGAACTTCCCGGCGGCGAGTTGGAACACCCCATCGGGCCCGGCGCCGGGATCACAAAACAGCTCATCGAAATCCTCGTTCACGAGTCGTACGATCTCGCCGACCACCCCTAACGAAGGACATCATGAGCGATCAGCCATCCCTGTTCGACGACGATGACGCCTCGCGTCCGCTCGCTGACCGGCTCCGTCCTCGTACCCTTCACGACGTCGTCGGGCAGGACCATCTGCTCGCATTGCACGCACCGATCGCGCGGATGGTCGCCGCCCAGCGGCTGGTGTCGATGGTGTTGTGGGGTCCGCCGGGGAGCGGAAAGACCACGATCGCGCGGCTCCTTGCCGAGCAAAGCGACCTCGCGTTCGAACCACTCTCCGCCACCTTCTCCGGTGTCGCCGATCTTCGCAAGGTGTTCCACGCAGCGCAGCGGCGGCGGGAGGTCGGTCAGGGCACGCTGCTGTTCGTCGACGAGATCCACCGGTTCAACCGCTCCCAGCAGGACTCGTTCCTGCCTTACGTCGAGGACGGCACCATCATTCTCGTCGGCGCTACCACCGAGAACCCCAGCTTCGAACTGAACGGCGCACTGCTGTCCCGTACTCAAGTCTTCGTGTTGAAACGACTCGATGACGCCGCGCTCAACACTCTCATCGGTCGCGCCGAGGAACTCGTCGGCAACCCGCTGCCCCTTACTGACGATGCGCGGGAGGGGCTGGTCGCGATGGCGGATGGTGACGGGCGCTATTTGCTGAACATGATCGAACAGGTGCACGGTCTCCCTCGGCCTGTGGATACGGCCGCCCTCGCCGCCGCCGTTCAGAAACGGGCACCGCTGTACGACAAGGCCCAAGAAGGCCACTACAACCTCATCTCCGCGCTCCACAAGTCGATGCGTGGCTCGGACCCGGACGCAGCCCTGTATTGGTTGGCGCGGATGCTCGACGGCGGCGAAGACCCGCTATTCATCGCACGCCGCATCACCCGCTTCGCGACCGAGGACATCGGCATGGCCGACCCGAACGCGCTCCAGCAAGCCCTCGCAGCCTGGGACGTCTACGAACGCCTCGGCTCCCCCGAGGGAGAACTCGCCATCGCTCAAGCCGCCATCTACCTCGCGACTGCACCGAAGTCCATCGGCGTGTACCGCGGGTTCACCAAGGCGCGCGCCGCCGCGAAACGCACCGGATCGTTAATGCCGCCAGCGCACATCCTGAACGCCCCGACCCGCCTGATGAAGGACCTCGGCTACGGCGCCGGATACCAGTACGATCCCGACACCGAGACCGGATTCTCCGGCGCGAACTACTTCCCCGACGGCATGCCCCGGCAGACCTTCTATGAACCCACCACGGGCGGATACGAGCGAGCCATTGCCGAACGGCTTCGCCACTGGGCGCAACTCCGAGCAGCGACACCCGCATCCTCGGAACCGGCTCCATCCGATACTGATTCGCCCTAGATTTTGTTCCTAGTGTTTTTCGGGGCGGCGGTTGCTGTCTGTGACCGGGTCTGACTCGGGGCTGCACCGTCCTCTGGTCCTCTTTGGGTCCCCTTTCCCACAGTTGGGGCATCGTGGCGGATTCCGTTGTCCACAGGTCGACCACGCATGCGGGCGACGGGGACCGCAGGGGGACCACAAGAACGTGCCCCAGAAATGACGAAGCCTCGATAAGATTTAGCGTCTCACCATGGCTTTTCCGTCGGGATGACAGGATTTGAACCTGCGACCCCCTGACCCCCAGGTAGCCCTGAAAGGCTGTTTCGCGGATTTTTCGGGGTGCAGAGCTGCGCAGAGCATCTCAATTCACATCACGCCTTGCATGCATTGCATGGTTTTGGTCCCCTTTTGGTCCCCCACAATGCTTGCGTCCGACGGGGGAAGAGGGTGCCCGAGAACGCGCCGCCAGCGCGCGGCATCAGGATGGATACTTCGGATTGTCATAAGACTGGCCGGACAGTTCGACGGCATATTCTCGGAGCATGGCGCGCATAGACCGCGAGGATGACCTTCCCGACGATGCTTATCAGCGGCGGGAGGTTTTCGCGCACTATGGGGCGGCGATGTTTTACGCGCAGGTGCTGGAGCAGGGGCTGGTGAATGCGCTGACGTTCGCACAAACCGCAACCCATCAAGCTGTCACACAACAGTTGTTCGATTTCAATTTTGGTGCCAATCTCTCAGTGACAATGGGCCGGCTGCTCCATCGGATCAAACCCTTCCTTGGCGATGACATGGAACTGGTTGACGAACTTACTGGCGCCCTCGAACTTCGGAACCGCCTAGCCCACTCTTTCTGGGTTGAGCACGACAGGAACTTCCTTTCCTTTGCGGGCCGAGAAAGGATGATGGCCGAAGCCATCGCCGCTCAGGAGACCTTTCAAGCGGTGGACGAACGTCTCACACCGGTGCTGAATAGATATCTAGGTAGTTTGGGGATCACTCCAGAAGATCACGCTGCGACGGTGGCCGAGGCGTTTGGTCGCATGTGGCATGAGGCGGAAGCACTCGACGACTGATTCGTGTCACGAAGCCACACTGAGCGCGCTTGTAAAATCCAGTACGTGACCACTACTTCGGACCGCCCTCGGATCACCGAGATCACGCGCCGGAAAATACTCGACTCAATCTCTCTCGGGGTCTGGTGGGCAGGAAGGCTCGAGGAGCCTGACTTCCTCCGCCGAATCTACGATCTCGACAAGTTGCCGAGTTACGACTCCCGGTACTCATCCGCGTTGGGCGACATCAGACAACACAGAGTAAACAACCCAAGCGACTGGCCTGACGACTGGATCTTCTCCGACGACCGGTTCGGACTCGCAAACGGCTCCGACGAAATCCTGCTCCGATTCCTCGCAGAGATGCTTCACCCGGTTGTCCCGCCGAATGAAGCTGACGTGCAGTCGATGCTACGAGGCTTCAACGAGGCATTATCACGCGACGGCTATGAGCTTTATGCAGCCGATCA
>JBDTCD010000020.1:0-4624 GCA_039923755.1 Terrimesophilobacter sp.
TCGATGGCCTCTGCGATGAGAGCGCCGATCTCGGGGTCACCAGCGGAGATGGATGCGGTGGCCGCGATCTCTTCCTTGGTCTCGATCTCCTTGGCACCGGCTACGAGAGCACGGATGACTTCCGCCACGGCCTTCTCGATGCCGCGCTTCAGGCTGATCGGGTCGGCACCGGCTGCGACGTTGCGAAGTCCTTCGCGAACGAGCGCCTGGGCGAGTACGACCGACGTAGTCGTTCCGTCTCCGGCGACATCATCCGTCTTCTTGGCGACCTCTTTGACGAGCTCCGCGCCAATCTTCTCAAACGGGTCGTCGAGCTCAATTTCCTTGGCGATCGAGACGCCGTCGTTCGTGATGGTGGGTGCGCCCCACTTCTTCTCGAGCACGACGTTGCGGCCGCGTGGGCCAAGCGTCACTTTGACCGCGTCGGCCAAAATGTTGAGGCCGCGCTCAAGGCCGCGACGGGCCTCTTCGTTGAAAGCAATGATCTTTGCCATGTGTGTTTCTCGTCCCTCCCGGACGTCGTGAAAAGTGCAACACCTTTGGCACTCGTACTAAGAGAGTGCTAAACGATTCTGGCACTCCAAGGCAGAGAGTGCAAGTGAGCTCAAGGGGTCGATGGCGCCACGAACGACACAGAGCCCGCGGGCGGGATGAGCTCGAACCATGTGTTACCCGCCGCCAGACGGATCGTGACCCCGTTCTCGTCGAGCAACCGGATGGGCGATGTAGGCGAAGACTTCGACCAGGTGCCCTTGATCGTTGCTCCCCCGCTCGACACCCACGCCAGCCCGGTGCCGGACAGAATTGTTTTGGGAACACCGCCATCGTTGACCACATTGACTCTGAGGGCAACGACGTTTGACGCAGTGAGCTGTTTACCGTTGCTGTCCATGTCGGCCTTGTCTTGCTGGTTGCGCAACCATCGTTCCGTCGCAGCATCCCAGGCCCACGTTCCGTAGAAGAGCGAGGAGAACCGGTACGTCACGACGCCGGTGGCGCTTCCGTCTTTCGCAGCCGAAGAGGACGCCGCATCCAGAGAGTAGGCGAATTGCTGTTCTGGAGCGACGATCTTGGTGTGCTGGGAGAGCAGTTTCTGCGCTCGCACGAGCACATTGTGTGGCGCGGGCTTCGTGTTCGTCCTGAAGAAAGTGGATTCGGTGTCTGCTTGACCGTGAATCGCGTTGTACACGGCGGTCTGGCGCATAAGGTTCACGAACCGCTGCTGCCCGCCGGAGTAGCAGATGATCCCACCGAACGGCGAGACGATATCCGGGTCCATCGGTCTGATTGATCTCACTGGTCCCAAAAGCTCAGGGATGTCGGATTGCCACACCGCCACGTAGCGGGTGATCCCGCCCTCCACGAGTTCTTCGAAGACGATGTCGGTCAGCTCCAACCCGACCTGAGGTCGGGCGTCCCAGTGGTTGTCGATCTTCGCGGCGATGGACGCGTGGTCCAAAGACCCAGCCGGCACCGAGGTCCCCCGCAACGGAGCGATGTCTGTGGGTTCGGGCGTCTGATAGGTCGATACGAAGGGAGGCTCCGCGCTCTCGCCGGGCGAGGGGGCACGTTCTGGCGCGCAGCCGACGAGCGACAGCACCGTCAGCGCCGCAAGGAGCGGTAGCGCGATTACCGCCCGGCATCCGGTGCTGCGATGGAACGTCACGGGCACAGACTAATGCCGCCCACGTTGGCGGGCCCTGTTGGAGCGGGCGTGCCCGAGAATCAGGTGCCGTATCCGAAACGCTGCGACGACATTCTTCGCACCGCCGTCCATCCTGCGACCTACCCGGCTGGCTTGTAGTCCGATCCGATCACGATGGTGATCTGCGATCCGGGGAAGTCCGTGGAGAGCCGGATGTCCCCGACTCCAAGAGCGAGCACAAGGCCGCGTGCTGCGCCTTCCAGCGACGGATCCGTGTAATACACTACGGTCGCGCCGATGCTGTTGGAGGACGCATTCGCACGGCTGCCCACACCCACTTTCGCGCCATCCCAACCTTTTGCGACCAGTGCGTCACCAACCTGGTTGGAAAGACCAACGGTGGCGGTGCCATTGAGAATGGTGAGCGGAACCTTAGGATCGAGCGTCGGGGTCGGAGTGGGGGTGTCCACAACCGGTTGGGGGTTGGGGAAGAAGTTGAAGTTGATGTTGTTGTTGATAGCGGCGAGTCCGAAGAGGCCGCCCGCGGTGAGGACTACCGTCGCCACCACGGCCCAGGCAAAACCGATCCAGCCGCTGCCCTTGGGCTTTGGCCCACGGTGTGCGCCGACCCGCTGTACATCGGAGGGCAGGTCATCAAAGCGGTCTTTGGGAAAGTTGGCCATGGGTCTCTCGGTTGTTCGAATCAGCGGGAGCTGGACAGGTCTGTGCCGTGGCTGCGCAGCAAGGTTCGCGCGCTGGTCCTGGCATCCCTCATACGCTGCAGCCGTCGCACCAGCATGGGGTCGTACATGATTGCCGCCGGCGAGTCGATGACCGCGTTCAAGACTTGATAGTACCGGGCTGCGGAAAGCCCGAACTGCTCTCGGACTGCTTCTTCCTTCGCCCCGGCATGGCGTGACCACTCCCGCTCAAAGTCGAGGATGTGGCGATCACGTTCAGTCAACCCAGGCTCGGAAGATCCAGCAGGTTCTTCCGACGCCAGCCCTCCGATAGGCACCACTAGCGCTCCGCTCCCGACGTGTGAATCACATAGTAGGTGGTGCTTCCCGCATGTTTCCTGAGGCACTCCGCTCATCGCATTGACGATCAGGCCTCGTCCAGACTCTTCCCAGTCTGGTTCAACCATTCCACGTACTGACCGTGCGGTCCAACATCCGCAAGCGGTGCCCCATCCAACGCGAGGGTAAATCTGCCGCGTTGCGGATTTGGGTAGAGCGCATCCACCTCGGGAAGCACGCCGATGCCATCGAGTGAAACCCAGTGGGCGTCAAGGGAACGGATAGCCTCGACAAGCCGCATGCGCTCGACGTAGGGAAGGTAGACCAGCATGGCGCTCGTGACGACGACGAGTGCGGCATCAGGCGGCGCGACCGCAGCAAGGGCGCTCACGTGTTCAACCGCATCGCCTTTGACGAGAAGGGGCGGGTCTTTCCGTACGACGTCTATCGCCGACCTGATGCGCTCAAGTCGGTCGATCTGTCCGGGCCAGACCAGTGTTTCAAGCCAGCGCACATCCTCGTCGTTGCGGACATCCAGCGGGTGCAGGTCGATTCCCGCCCGCCATACGATGCTCGGCAATGTGGTCGGTATCCACTCCGGTGTTGATTCAGCGACGGCGTCATTCATGGCGGTCTCGATCCGAACCGGCGACGGGCCTGCGGCAGGATGCAGCCAGCCGTGGCCACCATAGCGATAGCTGTAGCGGTCCGGATATAAGCAGAGCCCCCCGCTTGCACCGAGTTCGAGGAGAGCAAGTGGCCCCTCGATTTGTGCAAGAGCAGGTAGCAGGGCAGCACACCGACGGGGTTCGTTTGTTTGCGTCATCCGCTGTTCAACCTCGCGTGCGACGTCAGGCCAGTGTTCGACCAGCCACGTGCGGAAGGCCGGGTAGCCTCCTACGGGTGCCCCGAGAAGCCGAGCTGTCGCAAAGACCAGGTTTGGTTGGCGTTTCTGCAACGGGAGCCCATCGATGAGTTCGACAACGTGCGAATCGCCCGCGATACCGAGCGCCCATTCCTCGAAAACCGCGGACTGGCCGCGGGCTTCAACCTCCGCGAAGTCTCGGTATCGATCCGCACTAGAGCGCTCGATTGCCATTTCAGCATTTTCGCATCACAGTTTGGAACAAGTCGCCGTCACTCTCGGTTGAATAATGGTGGAGGGGCCTCATGAGGCTCCCGGAGGGAATGACCATGAATTACACCGTGACGAAAACCGACGACGAGTGGCGTCAACAGTTAAGCGCGGAAGAGTTCGCCGTACTGCGCCAGGCCGCGACTGAGCGGCCGTGGACCGGCGAACTTCTCGATGAGAAGCGTGAGGGCGTCTTCCACTGCAAGGCGTGCAACGCCGAACTGTTCCGCAGCGATGCGAAGTTCGATTCACATTGCGGTTGGCCGAGCTTCTATATTCCGACGGAACAGGATGCCGTTGTCCTCCTCAAGGACAAGACCCTCGGCATGGAACGAGTGGAGGTCCGCTGTGCGAACTGCGGGTCGCACCTGGGCCACGTCTTCAAGGATGCGCCGCAGACGCCAACCGGTGACCGGTTCTGCATGAACTCCGTGTCGCTCAGCTTCGAGCCGAAGGACAACTGACGCGTGACCTCCCCAGTACTATTGGGGAGGTTATTTGCCTCCTTAGCTCAGTTGGCCAGAGCACCGCTCTTGTAAAGCGGGGGTCGTCGGTTCGAATCCGACAGGGGGCTCTGCAAAAAGTGCCGAAGATTCGGCTCTTTTTGCGGAGCCCGTCTTTTTAACTTCGGCTCCCTGACGTCCCGTGCCCACAATTTGCCCACATTCAGACGAGCAGCGGTGTCATTCAGAGCGACCGCAACGCCGTCCAGGTCATCATCGAAGAGGTCGCTGTAGGTATCGAGCGTTTCCTTCGCGGAGCTGTGGCCGAGCATCCGTTGGAGGGCTTTCACGTTGGCACCCGCCGAGACGGCGAGGCTCGCGC
>JBDTCD010000021.1:0-17596 GCA_039923755.1 Terrimesophilobacter sp.
AGGGCCGCGGCAAGTTCCGGCACGCGGAAGTGTCCACGCATGCCGGAGATGAGGCGCTCATCGAGTTCGATGGCTCGTGCTTCCTCCCACAGGTCGATCGCCATGTGGGCGTCACTGCCCACGACGATGGGCGATCCGGCGGCTGCCAGACGGGAGGCCGGTCCGACACCGTCGGCGAGATCCCGCTCTGTCGTGCAGCACATCGAGATTGTGGTGCCGCTCGATCCGAGCAAGCGGATGTCTTCGTCGGTGAGGTGTGTGGCGTGCACCGCGGTGAGGCGCTTGCCGAGCACCCCTTCGGCGGCGAGCAGCTGCGTGGGCGTCACGCCGAACGCCTCCAGGCACGCTTCGTTCTCCGCTGGCTGCTCAGACAGGTGCACGTGTAAGGGAAGATTGCGGCCGGCGGCATAGTCCGCGATGGGTGCGAGTGCTGCGCGGGGAACTGCCCGCACGCTGTGGATGGCTGCACCAACACGCAGGGTATCGGTGTCGCTCAACCCATCGAGCCGGGATGCCCATGCCTCCCACGAGCCGTCGTCGAACCGGCGCTGGACACCCTCGAGGCTGGACCCGCGAACATCCGCCTGCAGGTAGCAGGTGTCGATGAGGGTGATGCGCAGGCCAGCGTCGTTCGCGGCCCGAATGACCGCGTTGCTCATCTCGTTCGGATTGGCGTATCTCCTGCCGCCCTGATCGTGGTGGACGTAAAAGAACTCGCCGACACTGGTCATGCCGCTCAACGCCATCTCGCCGTAGGTCGCGAGGGCGAGGGCGTACAGCGACTCGGGATCCAGCCGTTCGGCGACGCCGTACATGAGAGAGCGCCACGACCAGAAGTCGGCCACGCCGCTCTGGCTGGACCCGCGGATGGCGCGGTGAAAAACGTGCGAATGCGTGTTTGCAAGGCCGGGAAGGGTCAGCCCGTGCAGACGATGGGCTCCGGCCGGCGCGTCGACGTTGGAGTGGACGGCAGAGATGACCCCGTCGACGACATCGATCCGAACGTCTCGCTCAGGTTGTGCTCCCCCGAGCCATGCCAGTTCGGCGTGGAACACCGCATCCGGCACCTGCTGTTCACTCACGTCAACGCCCTTCTATGACGGCCCCGTGCGCGATGACTGTTCTCACCGCATTGTGGCCGATCCGGTACGCAATATCCTCGTGGCGCGCAACGTCGAGCACGATCACATCGGCCTGCATACCCACGGTAAGCGATCCGACTCGCTCGTGACGCCCGAGTGCTCGTGCCGCGCCGTGGGTCGCCGCCCTTAACGCCTGCGCGACGGACAAGCCGCCAGTGCGGCAGGCCATCGCCACAGCGAGCTGCATATCGGTGACCCAGCAGCCGGGACAGATATCCGTCGCAAGGGCGAGCTCCATGCCGGCGTCGACAATGCGACGCGGATCGACGGGATGCGGATGGGCGACCGCGAAGTCCAGGCACGGCATGTACACGCCGGCGATGCCTGCCCGGCCGAGAGCCTGCAGCTCAGCATCCGTCGTGAAGTTCAGGTGGTCAACGCTGACGGCCCCCAGATCGATCGCGAGGGAGGAGGCTCCGGTGTGGCCGTAGGCGTCCAGGTGCAGTTTTGGCTTTAGGCCAGCATTCAGGCCAGCGGTAAGGATCCGCTCCGTCTGGGCGAGGTCGAAGTACCCTTCGTCGCAGTACACATCGCAGAACTCGGCGAGGTTGCGCTCGGCGATCTCGGGAATGAGGTTGATGACCTCATCGACGTAAAGATCGTGCGGGATACCGACCGGGAAGGCGTGCGCGCCAAGGTACGTCGAGACGATGTCGACGGGCATTATCGAGCCCAGTCGCTGGGTGGTTTCAAGCAGTCGGAGCTCATTTTCGGAGTCCAGGCCGTAACCGCTCTTGCTTTCCAGCGTCGTCGTGCCGTGCCTCACCATCTCGCGCACGCGGGCGGATGACTCCGCCAGCAACTGCTCGCTGGACGCAGCACGCGTGGTTGCCACCGTTCCGGTAATGCCCACGGGCACCCCGGGCGGCGGTGTCGCCCGGCTCACTTTCGCTGCGTACTCGTCGACGCGGCTGCCGCCGAAGACAACGTGCGTGTGCGCATCCACGAAGCCGGGCATCACCACCCCGCCATCGGCGTCAATCACTCGATCTGCTCGAAAGCCCGACACATCGCCGACAGCGACAATGCGTCCGCCAGCAATCGCGACCCCGCCGCCGGGAACGAGTCCGATGAGATCGGAGGCGTCCCCGGCGCAGGTCAGGAGCTCTGAAGCCCCCGTGACAACGAGGTCGACGGTGGGTGAGTCGCTATCAGACATCGTCCGGACCGAAGGTGGCGGTGGGGGTCCACCACAGCGGAATGGAGAGTCCCTCGCCTGGTCCGACCGTGTTCGCCACTTCCTTGGCCCTGGCGTAGCCGGACTGCGCGTGGCGCACAACCCCGATACCGCTGTCGACGGTGAGCGCCGCTTTGAGCCGGAACGCTGCGACGTCGGTGCCGTCGGCGATCATGGTGACTCCGGTGTGCACCGAGTCGCCCATGGCGTAGTTGGCCTGGATCGCGATGAGGTCGCACATGCCGGACGCGTTCAACAGGCCGTTGAGGTACGGCCAGTCGGAGATGAGGTCGGAGCCATCCGGCATCGCCTCGGACTCGAACGTCGGGTTGATGATCGAGCCGGAGTCGAGGTTGTCGCGGGAGAAGGCGACCGGGCCCTTCACCTCGCCGCTCTTGATGAGCTCGTTGACCGCGAGTCCAAACTTCTTGCGCTCGCCGAAGCCGAGGTAGCACACTCGCGCCGGCAGGCCCTCGATCGGAATGTGCTTGCGGGCCAGGTTGATCCAGCGGGTGGCGATCTCGTCGTCGGGAAACAGCTCGAGCACAAGGTCGTCAATGCGCGCGAGATCGGCGGGGTCGCCCGAGATGCACGTCCAACGGAACGGACCGCGGCCCTCAAGGAACAGCGGGCGAAGGTATGCGGAGACGAATCCGGGAATCTTCATCGCATCTTCGAAACCGTGCATCTGGCACTCGCGGCGAATCTGGTTGCCGTATTCAAACGTCGGAACACCGTTGTCGAAGAACTGGTTCATCGCCTTCAGTTGACGCACCATGGCCGTGCGGGAGATCTCGAAGTATGCGTCGCGATCCTTTTTGCGGAATTCCTCAGCCTCCTGCACCGTGTAGCCGATGGGCACGTAGGCCAGGGGGTCGTGTGCCGGTGTCATCTCGGTGACGACATCCGGGCGGAAATCGTTCTCCAGGCAGTACTCGAACAACTCTGTGGCGTTGGCAACGACCGCGATGCCCAGTGGCTTGTTGGCAGCCGCGGCCTCTTGTGCGAGTTCGATGGCGTGCGGGATGGAGTCGGCAAGCACGTCCGCATAGCCGACCTTGATGCGGTTGCGGATGATGCGCTCATCCACGTCAGCGCAGATGGCGACCCCGCCGAGCATCGTCATGGCACGCGGCTGGTTGCCGCCCATGCCGCCCATGCCTGCGCAGACGAGGATCTTGCCGACCCACGAACCGTCGAGGTGGATGTTCGCCACGGATCGAAGAGTCTCGAAGGTGCCCTGGATGACGCCCTGCGTGCCAATGTATTCCCACGGTGACGCGGTGTACTGGGCGAAGATTGTCAGGTTCTTGTCCTGAAGTTCGTAGAACGTCTTCCAGGTGGGCCGCACGAAGTTTGTGGTTGCCATGACGACTCGCGGCGCGAGCTCGTGGGTCTCGAACACGGCGACCGGCATTCCCGACTGCACCACGAGAGTTTCATCGTCGGCCAGGTTTTTGAGGGACTCGATGATCGCGTAGTACGACTCCCAGTTGCGGGCGGCCTTGCCGATGCCGCCGTAGACGACGAGGTTTTCGGCGTGCTCGGCAACCTCCATGTTGTTTTCGAGCATGCGCAGGATGGTTTCCTGCTTCCAGCCCTTGCACCGCAGCGTGTCGCCGCGTTGGGCGGTGACCTCATAGAGGACGACGGGCTTGACCGCCGGGAGGTCGCCGAACTTGATGCCGGTGGCGTTGCCGCCCGGGTGCTGGGTGGTGATGGTGACGGGGTTATCCGCGGTGATTGACATGGGTGTTCCTTTTACTTGGCGGTGCTGCGAAGCGCGTCGAGGACGGCACCACTGTGCACGAGTTCGACGGCTGAACGGACTCTGGGGTAGAGAACGGTGTCCTGGGTTATGTGGTCGATGAGGCGACCATCGGCGGAGCGGTGTGAGCGCACGAGTTCCAGCACGGTGCGGCTGGCCGCAGACAGAGCCGAGGCATCCTTGCCCTCTACTTGAAGGCGCAGTTCAAGAGCCTGCGCAGCCATGAGAAGCTCGATGCCGATCACGTTTTCGATGTTGGTGACGACCTGGCGCGCATGGCGTCCCGCATTGTTGGCCATCGACACGTGGTCTTCTTGGTTGGCGCTCGTGGGGATCGAATCGACGCTGTCAGGATGCGCGAGAGTCTTGCAGTCGGAGACGAGGGCGGCTGCCAGGTACTGGGGCAGCATGAATCCGCAGTCCATGCCGACTTGCTCGCTCGCGATGAGCATGTCGGGCAGTCCCCTGTTGAGTGTTCCGTCGGTGAGCCGGAACAACCGCCGCTCGGCGATGTTGCCGATCTCGGTGACGACGATGGAGAGGAAGTCGGAGGCGAAAGCGAGGTACTCGGCGTGGAAGTTGCCGCCGGAGACGGCCTTGAGCGTGCGCGATGCTGGCAGGTCGGGAAAGACCAGGGGGTTGTCGGTCGCCGCGTTGATCTCGGTTTCGACGATGCCGCGAACGAAGCCGAGGGTGTCCTTGACCGCACCGAGCACCTGCGGGGTGCATCGAAGGGAGTAGGCATCCTGTGGGGGCTGGCGTACGGGATCGCGGTCGATATCTCCGTCGATGAACTCGCTGCCGGCCAGCAGTTCCCGGATGCGAGCGGCGACCGCGATCTGCCCCGCGTGCCCCCGGGCCTCGTGGATCTGGGGCAGGAAGGCGTCGCCGAAGCCGGCGAGGGCTTCGATGGACATGGCCGCCGTTATTTGCGCTGTTTCGAGCAGGTTTTCGGCGTCGGCAAGGGCGAGCGCCGCCTGCGCAGTGGAGAATGAGGTGCCATTCGTGAGGGACAGTCCCTCCTTGGGTCCGAGTACGATTCGATCGATGCCCGCGGCCTTCATCGCGGCAATCCCGGTCACGAGTGTGCCGTCGACGAACGCTTCACCGCTGTCGATTTCGACGTCTTCTCCGACCGGCCGGGACATCACGATGGCAAGGTGCGCGAGCGGGATCAGGTCTCCGCTTGCACCGAGCGAGCCATACTCGGGCACCGCCGGGAACACGCCACGTTCGAGCATCGTCAGCAGGGTGGCTGGCACCTCGAGCCGCACCGCTGAGTAGCCGCGCGTGAGGCTCACGGCGCGGATCAGCATCGAGCCGCGAACGACATCCTCATCGAGGTAGCGACCGATTCCGCTGGCGTTGGACAGAATGAGGCGGCGGGACAGCTCAGCTGCTTCATCGACACTCTCGAATGCGCGGCGACCGGCAAGGGAGCCGAAACCGGTGTTGATGCTGTAGATCGGGGCGACGGACTTGCCTGCCCGCATCTCGTCGGTGATCGCGGTGACCCACTGTTCACTGACCCGCATCGCAGCGACCGCGTCCAGGGAAATTGTCGCGTTCTGACGGCCACGCACGATGGCGAGAAAGTCCTCGAGTGTCAGAGGCTTTTCGCCGATTTCGATGCTCACAGTGGTGTCCTTCCGATCGCTGCCTGTAACGCTAACCGGGTCTCACTCAGGCGCAAGGAATGATTCTTACAGGGTGAAAATCCCGAAGTACTAATTTGAGAACGAAATTCACGTGGGCTCAACTCAGTAATCTTGCACACGGCGCGCGACAACCCACGCGCAATTGACACCCGTTCACGGGGTTTAATAACGGGATACCCATCTGGGAGTTACCTGCCAACCGACACATGAACGCACGAATCGACAGACGATAGCCCAGTGAGGAATCGGTCACAGGGCGGTATTTCGTCGCCTGGCGACAGCACGATCGAATCCGGCTTTTGATCGGCCACACCTACCCTCTTGGGTTCCGCTTCCGGATGTGTGCGGTGCGAAGCCTGCGGAACGTTTAGAGCTTGCGATACACGACACTGCGATGCGCTACGCGAAGGACAAGCACGATCAGCTCGGCGTCCTTTACCGTATAAACGATGCGGTAGTCACCGGTCCGAATTCGAAACAGGCTAGGAAAGCCCACGAGCGCCCGCACTCCTGCGGGGCGGGGCTCAGAACTTAGTCGATCAATGGCTTTGACGACACGGCGCGCGACCGCTTTGTCGAGGTTGCTGAGCTCTTTAAGCGCTTTGGGGTCATAAAGAACCGAGTACGGTGAATCCTCGTTCACAGCCCGAGTGCCCGGACAGCCTCATCTGCGGGGATCGCGTTCACTGTTCCTGCGTCGATGGCGTTCAATCGTTCTTGCGCAATTCGTCCTTCTTCTTGGTCGATCATTGCTTCAAACTGTTCGACAAGCTCGGCAGGGACGATCGCCGCGGCACGTTTTTGGTTTCGACCACGGGTGATGAAGGTAATTTCTCCACCGAACGCAGCACGATTGACCGCATCGGAAAAATGATCCCGTGCACCGCTGACTGACAACTCGATCGCTTCTGAACTCATATAACCATTATGCGCCAAGTACGCCAACATGGCTAGTCACGATTCTCGGTGGAGGATCGGCTTACCGGCGTAAGTTCCGCATCAGCGGATGTGCGGCTCCATGGCCTCGGTGAGCAAGTCGGCGGCAGTGCGCAAAGATTGCAGTGCGCGATGCGACCAGGCGTTGCTGCTGCATCGCGTGTCTGGCCCCGCCACCGTGAGGGAGCAGACGATTTCACCGCCGGAGAAGACGGGGCGGGCCACCGCGACAGCACCCGGGCTCAGTTCGCCGCGCGAGACGGCGTATCCGGATTCGCGAATCTGCTTCAGGTACTCCATGAGTGCTCCGCGTGATGGCGTGTGTTCGGTGAAGCGGGGAAAGTTCTGCTCCAGCACTTTCTCGATCACAGGCTCTGGAGCGAAGGCCAGCAGGGTGCGCTGCCCCGCGCCCGCGTGCAGGGGCAGGAGTTGGTTGATTTTGAAGGCATAACGCAGGGCGTGCGGTGAGCTCACTTGCTTCAGGCAGATGGCGTGCAACCCGCTCCTCACGGCGAGGACAGCGGTTTCCGAGGTGCTTTCCACGATGGATTCCAGCACGGAGACGCCGATCTCCGCCAGCCGGGTATGCGTCAGGTGCTGGCCGGAGAGGTCGAGTAGTCTCCATCCTGGCGTGTAACTTCCATGGAGTTCCTCGACCAGTGACAGTTCGCGCAGGCTCTTGATGTATCGGTAGACCGTGCTGGTCGGGATGGCGAGGTCCCTTGCCAGCTCCTCCACGCTGGCCTCGCCGGTGGAGGCAATTCGGACCATGATCGCGAGGCCGCGTTCGAAGGATGTTCGGGGCTCGGGGAATCCGCTGGCCATGAACTCAGCGTAGGCCAGTGCGATCGGGTGGTGCCGGTGCCGGTGCCGCGGTCGCGGTGGGGGCGGCGGTGACCGTGATGATCGCAAGGATGCCGTCGCCCCGGATTGAGCGCGGCGACACCGGGTCACCGACGACCGTGTCAAAGCGGTTGATGGAATCCTCGACTGTGCCAGCGGAATCCGTTGCGATGGCATCGTTACGGAGCAACCCGTACCCCTCGAGTAGCACACAGTACTGCCCTTCAGAAACGCGTCGGGGTCGATCGGCGGAGAGGACCTCGACGCTCACCTTGGCGTCCACTATGCCGGTGCGCGCGATCAGGTTCAGATCGCGAATCGGACCGTGAGGGAGTTTTGCACTGGTTTCGGCGCCACCGGCGAACGTGAACGGCCGGTACTTCTCTAGTACTTCGACCGCACCATTCACGGTGAGCATGACGGATTCTCCTTCGATGATGGTGATGATCCTGGTCATCCCGTCGAAGCGCGAAAACGGCCCAGGGCTTTCCACATCGGCGATGCTCAATCGCCAGTCCCAGCCATCATCCGTGCAAGGCATCCACTTACCAGCGCCGCCAAGACGCATGCTGAGAATCTGGCGGGTCATGCCACCACCATTGCGCCACGGTTGCGCGATGAGGTCAGCCCAGACGACGACGCGTAGCGGGTGATCGGGCCGAGCAGGCTGGTCTGCCCGGCCGGGTCGGTCGGCACTGGCGTCTGGCACGTGCTCAGGGTACCCGCAGTATCCTGAGCACGTGCAGACCCCCACCGTAAACGCGTTGCTGGCGTCGATTGTCGACGTGGGTAGAGATCTGCGTCGAGGCGGTTACTCGCGCCCGGTTTTCTCCGATGCCGAACTGACTCTGCGGGAGTGGTTCATCGCCGAAGCCACCGCGCGAGGGCTTGAGGTCTCCACCGACGCGAATGGCATCATCTGGGCATGGTGGGATCTGCCCAACGCTTCAACCTCATCCGGAAAAGCCTCGCGCATTGGCGCCCTGGTCACCGGTTCGCACCTGGATTCCGTTCCCGGCGGTGGAGCGTTCGATGGCCCGCTCGGTGTGGCCAGCGCGCTGGCGGCGTGGGACATACTGGCCGCGCGGGAAGCCGCAGGAGCACTCACGCGTCGCCGAGCACTGGCGATTGCCGTCTTTCCTGAGGAGGAGGGTTCGCGCTTCGGCGTGGCATGTCTGGGTTCCCGGTTGCTGGCTGGGGCCATCGATCCGGCGAAGGCGCTTGCCCTGCGCGACAGCGACGGCAACACCTTTGCGGATGTCGCCTCCGCACACGGTCTTGACCCGAGCCGCTTCGGCCGTGATGAGGAAGCCCTTGCCCGCATTGGTGACTTTGTTGAATTGCACGTCGAGCAGGGCAGGGGCCTGAACTCCGACCTCTACACCGATCACGCCGGGCGAGGCCCGGCCGTTGCCGTGGGAGACAGCATCCTCGGGCACGGCAGGTGGCGGTTGAGGTTCTCCGGGCAGGGTAATCATGCCGGGACGACCCTCATGTCCGACCGCGCTGACCCTATGCTTGCCGCCGCACAGGCCATCGTGGCGGTGCGTGATATCGCTTCGGCCCAGAACGGAGCGCGCGCGACGGTGGGCAGGGTTGAGCCGATTCCCGGTGGAACCAATGTGATCGCTTCCATCGTCGACGTCTGGCTGGACGTGCGGCATCCGGATGATGCGATTACCGCATCCCTCGTGGAGAAGATCCACTCTGATGCGCAGTCCATCGCAGCAACGGAAGGCTGCACGGTGGATCTCACCGAGGAGTCGTTGTCCGGCACAGTGCAATTCGATGCGCGGCTGGCACGAATGCTCTGCGAATCCGTGACCCGCTCCATCCCTGGTGCTCCGCTCCTGCCCACCGGTGCCGGGCACGATGCCGGCGTACTTGCCGCGATGGTGCCCACGGGGATGCTCTACGTGCGCAACCCTTCCGGCATCAGCCACTCGCCGGAAGAGTACGTCGAAGACGAGGACGCCGCCACGGGAGTGCGCGTGCTGGCTGATTCACTGGCGGATCTTCTGTAATCGACAGGACGGCGACGCCACACGGTCGTTATTCACCACGGCCGCCATTCACACGGCCGTTACCGAGACGGCCGTTACCCGGACGGCCGTAAGGTGGATTCCAGATCCAATCCGAGGAGACGACCATGACCACCCAAGACCTCGAGGCGATCGCTGACCGCGCGGCACGGGCCGCCCCATTGTGGGCTGCAACCCCTCCGCGTGATCGGGCGAAGGCGCTTGTCGCCGCAGCCGACGCGTTACTTCGTGCTGAGGCCGATCTCGTCGCCACCGCGAGGGAGGAGACGGGCCTTACCCAGGCCAGGCTTTCCGGCGAACTGAAGCGCACCGCAGTTCAGTTGAAACTGTTCGCCGACACGGTCGTCGACGGCACGTATCTTGATGTTCGCATCGACGATGCCGATCCCGACTTCGTGTTGGGAGTGCGGCCGGATGTCCGCCGTTATCGCATCCCGGTTGGTCCGGTCCTCAACTTTGCGGCCAGCAACTTCCCGTTCGCCTTCTCGGTTGCTGGGGGTGACACCGCGGCCGCGCTCGCCGCGGGGTGCCCGGTCATCGTCAAAGCTCACTCCGGACATCCGCGCCTCTCGGTGCAGACCGCCGACATCGTGGCGCGAGCTCTCGAGTCCGCAGGCGCCCCGGAGGGAACGCTCCAACTCATTTCCGGGCAGGAAGCGGGCGTCGAGATGCTCAACGACCCGCGTATCAAAGCGGGGAGCTTTACCGGGTCGATTCGCGTCGGCCGGATGCTCGCCGATATCGCGGCCGCCAGGCCGACCCCGATTCCGTTCTACGGTGAACTTGGCAGCGTCAACCCGGTGTTCGTCACCGAAGCGGCGCTCGCCGAAAACACGGACGGAATTCTCGACGGATTCATGACGAGTGTGTCGGGTTCGGCGGGCCAACTCTGCACCAAGCCCGGCTTCCTCTTCGCGCCGTCCACCGCCGCGCTGGCCGACGGCGTCGCAACCCGCGCTTCTGGCGTGGCAGAACACCGGCTCTTGAACCCCAGCATCACCCGCGGTTATCAAGCGCGCCGCAACGCGGTATTGAACACACCCGGTGTGACGGTCATCGCCGAGGGGAGCCTTCGCGTCGATGATGACGGCCAGGGCTGGGCGACGCCGACGATTGTCGCAGCGCCGGTGAGTGTGCTCAAAGAACACCGTGGGGAGTTGCTGGAGGAGTCCTTCGGTCCACTCTCGGTCATCGCCCAGTACGACGATGTGACAGAGCTTGCGTCGATTGCTGATGACCTTTTCGAGGGGAACCTCACCGGCACCGTGCACGCCGCGAAGGGCGAAGACACTCCCGCGCTTCGTGAACTCGTCGACTGGATCTCCCACACCGCCGGCCGCGTGTTGTTCGGTGGCTGGCCAACGGGTGTCGCCGTGACGCCGGCCATGCAACACGGCGGACCCTGGCCGGCAACGACCAACGACTCGAGCACGTCGGTGGGTACGGCCGCCATCGCCCGATTCACGCGGCCCGTCGCATTCCAGAACGCCCCGTCGGCGATGCTGCCGGAGCCGCTGCGCGACGACAACCCGTGGGGGGTCCCTCAGCACCGCGCACCAGCGGGTGAATCGATGAGCTGGGGATCAACCGAGTACGGTACGACCTCGTGACCACACCGCACGACCAGAGCCAGTACCAGGTGCGTTTCGACTGGGGACCTGCCGGTGCAGAGGCCGTGGGCTCGGATGCGGATGTCGTCGTGCTTGTTGACGTACTTGCGGCACCCGAGCCTGAAAACGGTAGCGGCCGCTCGGCGCTGCTCGACATTTCAGCGTGGCCCGATCGTCCATCGATCGTCGCCGGTTCTCTTCGCAACCGCACCGCGGTCGCCGACTGGGTGCTGGCGCGACAAGCCGAGAAGGGCGATCGCTTTGCCGTCGCTGTCATCGCCGCGGGAGAAGCTCGTACAGACGGCAGCATCCGTTTCGCCGTGGAAGACCACGTGGCTGCTGGCGCGATCATCGATGCGCTCGCCACCGTGGGCATCGACTATTGCTCGCCTGAGGCGGCAGCAGCGTGTGCATCGTTCACCGGATTGCGCAACGCGCTCGCCCATCTCGTGAGCGCATCGGCGAGCGGGAAAGCGCTCCCGGGCAGTGACGCCGCGCGGGTCACAGAGTTTGCTTCACAGGTAGATGCGTCCGCAGATGTTTCAGTGCTGAAGGAATAGCAGTCTCGCCGCCGAGGTTGTGTTCAGCGAACTTAGGGAGAAACATGAAGGCAGTTTTGAATGGCGTCGTGATTGCGGAGGCGCCCAAAGATGAGTTGGTGTCGATCGAAGGCAACTGGTACTTTCCACCCGCGAGCGTGAAATCCGGTTTCCTCTCCGAAAGTCCGACCCCGTACACCTGTCCGTGGAAGGGCGTCTGCCAGTACTTCAGTGTCAAGGACGGTGACGCGCTTCTTCAGGATCGCGCCTGGAGTTACCCGCATCCGCTGCCGAGCTCATTTGACCGGGTCGGTCAGGACTACAGCGGTTACGTCGCGTTCTGGAAAGAAGTGACAGTCACCGAGTAGCAGCAGCTATCGGCGGGCGCGGGCGCGGTGTGCGCGCACTTTCGCGCGATTACCGCAGCGTTGCATGGAGCACCAGCGGCGGTTGCCGCTGCGCGAGGTGTCGACGTAGACGAGTTCGCAGTCGCTCGCCGCGCACTGCCGGAGGCGTGCAGCCTCGTCGCCGAACATTGACACGGCGTCACGGGCGATGAGCGAGAGCGCCTGAGTCGTTCGGGCCTGACCGGCACCCGCTTGGCGCGTGCCACCGGTGAGTGTGGGTGGAATGTCGGGCATTGCAGCGAACAGGTTGACGATGTCGATGTCGGATGCCGTTGGCCGTTCCCGGCGAACGATCGACAGCGCAATCGAGGCGATGGCAGCGCGAAGGCCAAGTGCATCGCTGAGTTCGCGCTCAGACACCGCCGGGTCAACCCTGGGCAGCCTTTCACTGAGCCAGCGACCGAGGTCGGCAGGCGACTGCAACAGTTCGGATGCCGAACTTCGGCGAGCCACCGTCGATTCAGTACGAGGAAACCCCCCGGTGTGCGCGAAATCCAGCGCGATCGAGCCCGCGTCGAACCACCACGATGAACCATCGTCCTCGCTCATCCGCTGGCCCGTGAGTGGTTCTGCGCTCATGTAACCACTCTAAACGGTTACAGGTTGGTGGAGGAGGCGGCGCGTCGTCGCATGGCGGGAGTCACGTCGCGGTGCGTCCACGAGATCGCGTTCGCCGGATCGAAGCGGCGGGAACATCGAGCACACGACATGGCCCTTGTTGGGCGCCGGTAGCGGTAGAGTTCGTGACCCCGCGGGCATCGACCCAGCCACGGTGCGAGCTCGTCAGCAACGGTGCCGTCGTGCGTTCGCCTGCCCACATACCCGAGATCCCGGGCGATGACTTTCCATTTCACTCCGTGTCCTGAGCGAGAACCGGCGAGCGCGTGCGCGACCTCGTGCAGGAGCACCTGGTGTATTTCGTCGTCATCAAACCGAGTGGCCAAATACCTGGACACCGTGATGCGCTTCGCCCGGTAGTCGCACAGGCCCGCCCTGGTCTTCGCGGAGTCGAACCCGAACGACCACTCCGCAGGGTCAAGGTGCAGCGCTATGAGGGCATCCGCCCATCGCCGCACTCGCACCAGATCAGCCACGCTTCGACGATAGCCGCGCTCGCGCATTCAGCCCGTATTGGCACGTCAGACTGTGTGTAGCGCATCGCTCCTCGAGAGTGTGGAGGAGCCGATTCAGATTGTTCGGCCGAGCCAGAGGCCGAGACCGGCAAAGACCACCGCGACGACAATCATGCCGAAGGAGTTCGCCACCGCAGCCCAGATGCGCCGGTCCTGAAGCAAGCGGAGGCTTTGGAAGCTTGTCGTACTGAACGCCGTGAAGCCTCCCACGAGCCCCACTCCGATCGACCTTCCCCAGACTTCGGGCAGCACATGGGATGCGAGCAGTCCGGTGACGAGCCCCAGAACAAATGAGCCTGAGGTATTGATGATCGTCATGGCGATCGGATAACTGGGGCGCACTCGGCGGTGAATTCCTGCGTTCAGTGCGAGCCGCAGTGCAGCGCCCACACCGCCACTGACCGCGATCAAGAGTGTCGTGAACATCACTCTGCCCCCGAAACATGTGGCGGGATTCGATTCCAGCGGCCGGCCATCACGATGCCGAGCCAGGTTGCCGCTGCGCCCGCGACGATGGTGCCGAGTCCGTACGCGGCGGCGAAGACGATCTGGCCTTGTTCAGCCACGTGGAATACATCCACCGCCAACTCGGCGTAGCTTGTGAACGCCCCGAGGAAACCGACGCCGATGAGCAGGCGGAGAGTGCGGCGGCGGGGTGTTTCCTGGCCTTCAGACAGCGACTGCAGTAGCACCCCAAGCAGGAGCGGGCCGAGGATGTTGACCGCCATGGTTCCCGCAGAGAGGCCGTCCCATTCTGGCGAGACCTCCGTGAGCCCGAACCGTGCAAGTGTCCCGAGTGCTCCACCGAGCGCGGCAAGGCCGAGGTAGCTCGGTCGGAGACGGATGGCCACGGGAACGCCGACGACGGTTCGCGACACCTCGAGGTCGCTGTTGATCGGAAGCAGCGCACGCGATCGCCGCCAAAGCCGTGCAAGGGCGCTCGATCCCATGCTTTGCTTAGCCTTCCTTCAACGGCTCCAGTTGCACCTGGAGAAGTTTGTCGTCACCGGTTCGCGGTGAACCGCGCCCGTCCGTGTTGTTGGTGAGAATCCAAAGAGTGCCGTCTGGTCCGGGAATTGCGTCGCGCAATCGACCGTACTGTCCGGTAAACCACGCTGTCGCATGCGCCGTGGGTTCAGGGTAGATCGCCCAGAGCCGCTGGCCGCGCAGTGACACCATAAAGAAGGTGTTGTGAACGAAGGCCAGTCCGCTGGGGCTCGCGTCAGCGGTCGGCCACTGCAGGACCGGGTCGACGAAGCCAGCCTTCGAACCTTTCCCCTCGACAATCGGCCAACCGTAGTTCTTGCCCGCCACGATGCGGTTGAATTCGTCCCACGTGTTCTGACCGAATTCGGATGCCCACAATTGGCCGGTGGAGTCCCAGGCAAGCCCTTGGGGGTTGCGATGGCCCAGCGTGTAGATCAGGGACCCGGGGAACGGGTTGTCGGCAGGAACACTGCCGTCGAGATTCATGCGAAGGATTTTGCCGTTCAGGGAGGTCTTGTCCTGGGCTCGATTTGGCACACTCGCGTCGCCGACGGTGGCGTAGAGCTTGCCGTCGGGGCCGAACGCGATGCGGCCCCCGTTGTGGTTCGACGCCTTCGCAAGTCCGGTGAGGATCTTCTCCTGTTTGCCAAGAGAGTAGGAACCGGCCGAGCCGACGAGCGGCATCCGCACGATGCGATTGTCCGTTGCACTCGTGTAATACGAGTAGAGGTAGGTCGTTGTTCCGGCCACCAAAACTGCCAGCCCCAGCAATCCGCCCTCTCCACCATGAGCCACTCCCTGCACAGTACCGACGGTACGTATCTTCCCCGCTGCCGTGTACTCCAGCACAGCGCCAACATCGCGCTCGCTGATCAGAGCGGAACCGGTGGAGAGCCGCACGATCGACCATGGCGCGTCGAGTCCGGTGATGAGCGCTTTCGGCGTGCCGACAGGGGCGACGGATTCGAGTTCCAGCGCGGGTGTCGGAGGGGACGACGGCGGCGATGATGGTGAGGTGGAGGGCTCAGGAAACGGCACCGCGCTGGGCGTTTCAGTCACCGGCGTCGCGCAACTCACGAGCGACAGTGTGACTGCTGCCGCTACGAGACCGCTACGCACCCGCCGGTTCATGCATCCATCATTCAGCAGTCGGTGTGTGTGGTGGGTAAAAATTGTGGGTTGGCAGTCGTCTAGGTGGGTAGCCGGCTACGGCCACGTGACCTCGAATTCGATCTGCGGTGTATCGAACGGGGACAGGGCAAACGTTGTCGTCACGGTCGGGGCTGGGCTTCCGGTATCCCGGACTCGGATCAGCAGATCGATCGCGTCCTTCCCGTCAAGGTACCGCGCGCTCGCGAGATAGGTCCCAAGAGGCACGTCTCCGATGCGCCGGATGCTCGGCGTCCTGACGAGGGTTTCACCCTCGCTTCCATCTACGAGCGCGCCAACAGGCGTGAGGGTGAGCTCGACCTGGGACGTAGGAACCTCGTCAGATTCGGACATCGGGTACACCCAGACATCGCTTCCGTAATGGCCGCCTTCGATGGTGGAACCGCTCAGCCTCCACTCGAGGTTTCGTACAGCGCCTTTGCTGGCGGTGAAGGTGCCGCCGGTGACGTCGGTGAGGGGCATCCGAACGGAAACGTCGCCGAGTTGCACGGTTTTATAGCCGCCAATGCGCCAGGATCCCGTGTAGATGTCAGGGACCTGAATCTCGTAATACCCGCTTTCATCGGTCAACGTCGTGAGATTGGTGTTGTACGACATCCTGTTGTCGGCAAACACCTCCGCGCGAGAGACCGGGGTGCCGTACGAGGTCATGACGTGCCCGCGGACGACTCCGCTGATGGGCTGGTACTCGCCACCTGGAGTACCGGGTCGGCCTTCTACACATCCCGAAACCATGATCATGAAGGCGGCCAGGAGAAGGCCCGCGAGCGCGGGTGCTGCACGTCGTCCGGGTGTCGAATCCATGACCTTGATTATAGATCGATAAGTAAGTGTTTCGGTCAGCGTTGACGGAAGATGCTCGCCGACGGCAGTGGTGATGCTGTCGCCGTCGCGTCGGTGACCACGAGGGCTCCGGCGGTCCAGTCCGCAAGCTCACGCCCAGTGAGCACTTTCGCGGGATGCGGGCCTCCGGCGAGAAGGCGCGGCATCCAGTCGAGCGGGAGTGGCCGCCGTGAACCCGCCAGCACGACATTGCCGAATCGCCGACCCTTGAGAATCTGGGGTTCGGCGAGAGCTGCCACGTCAGCGACCACCGAGGACAGCGTCGCAGCTTGCCCGCGTGCGAACGCGAGCCCCGGCCCGTCTGCGACGTTGACCAGCACCACCCCGTCCGGGACCAGGAGCTCGACGGCTTCACGGTAGAACTCGGCGCTCGTGACGTGCGCCGGGGTGCGCGCGCCGGCGAAGATGTCCACAATGAGCAGGTCGACGGCTCCGCGAATCCCTTCGGGAAGACGACCGATGACATCCCTCGCATCGCCATACCGAACCCGGATGGACGCCTGTTTCGACCATGGAAGAACCGATCGAACCAGGTCGACGAGGTCGCTCTCAAGTTCGATCACCTGCTGGCGGGACCCCGGCCGAGTCGCCTCGATGTACCGGGGCAGCGTGAGTGCGCCTGCACCAAGATGCACGGCGGTGAGGGGCTGGCCGGGCAGTTTCAGTTGGTCGATCACGTGACCCATGCGCTGCACATATTCGAAGAAGAGCTGAGTCGGGTCCTCGAGATTGACGTGCGATTGCGGGGTGCCGTCCACGGTGAGGGTATAGGAGCCGGGAACCCAGCGATCCGGTTCGATGACCGCACGGTATCCGCTGCCCTTCAGCACGACCGAGGAATTCACCTTCACATGCCGACACTGCCACACTTGACCTATGACCGCACCGAAGCGAGACCTTCCCCCGGGCATGCGCGCCCAACTCGACGCCTCGTCGTTCCAGGGGCCGGCGACGTTCGGCATGCGCCCGCTCCTCACCGAGCCGGAGCAACTCGATTCGTGGCAGCCGGATGTCGCCATCGTCGGTGCGCCGTGGGATGACAACACCACCAACCGCCCAGGCGCTCGGTTCGGACCCCGCGCGATGCGCGCGAACGCCTACGACCCCGGTACCTACCACCTCGATCTGCAGGTGGAGATGTTCGATCATCTCGAAGTGATCGACTACGGCGATGCGATCATGAGCCATGGGATGTGGGAGCAGTCGAAGGAGGCCATCCACCAGCGGGTCGGTGAGATCGCCAGCCGCGGGATAATCCCCATCATTCTGGGCGGCGACCACTCGATCACGTGGCCGGCCGCCACGGCGGTTGCCGAACATCACGGTTTCGGCAACGTCGGC
>JBDTCD010000022.1:0-6151 GCA_039923755.1 Terrimesophilobacter sp.
AAGGTCGCGGGGAAGAACCTCAAGGCCTACTCCCCGAGTTCAGATCCGACGTTGATGGACTGCGACCATATGACGCTCGACTTCTCCCACGCCTCCCTGTCCGGCCGGGACTCCCTCGAGCTCGCGATGGCGATGGGTTCGCGGCTCCGGCACGTCCACCTGTGCGATGGTTCGGGATCCATGGACGAAGGCAAGATCTTCGACGAACATTTGCTCCCCGGCCGGGGAAGTGAACCAGTTGGCGAGGTCCTCGACTATCTCGTTGCCCAGGGCTGGGACGGCTCCGTCGTCGCCGAGGTCAATACACGCAAGGCCAAGACCGAGCAAGAACGCTTGGACCTCCTCACGGAAACCCTGTCCTTTGCCCAGGACCGCCTCCACGTCGCGCCACGTCGGCGGTTCGGCTGGCATCCCCGGCCCGCGGATGCCGTCGGCGTCTTCCGTCGCGCCGGACGCCGCGCCCTTACGGCGCTGAGAACTGCACGGTAAATCCGGCCGGGTAAGCCCAGGCAACCGGATTGATCCTTCTGCTCAGGCGATGCCTGCGAGTGTTCGGTGGCGGAGTCAGTTTGCGGGCAGCGGGATCAGACCGAGAGCACGTGCTCGGCGCGTCCTGCGGATGGCAAGCAACGACACGAGCGCGCTTCCCGCTCCGAACAGGATGAGCACGAATACTGCCACCACGATCGGTCCGGTCGCTCCGCCGGCAATGATCCCCTGCATCCCATTCACCCCGTAGGTGAGCGGAAGGAGCGGACTGATCCACTGGAACGGTGTCGCCAAAAGCTGCACCGGGTATAAGCCGCCCGTCGCTGTCACCTGCACGGCAAGCACGAACAGGGACACGACGAGTCCTGCTCGACCAAGGCCCACGGTCAAGAGATAGTGGAACGCGGTGAAGGCGAGCGCCATGAGCAGGGAGAATCCCAGCGTCGCGGGCAGGGCCGCCCAGGTGACGCCCACGACCACATGGAGCAGCCCCACCAACAGGAGGGCCTGGGCCGCGCTGATCGCTGACGCTCGTGCGAGCGTGTGTGCAACGAGCCGTCCGTTCCCTGCAGTAGATCCCAGTGTTCGGCGGCTGGCCGGTCGGAGCACCAGGAAGATGGCGAGCGCCCCAATCCACAGTCCGAGCGGAACGAAGAATGTGGCAATTCCCTGGCCGATGCCGGCGAGCTTATTGTCCCGCGTGACGGTAACGGAGACCGGGTCGGCGGCCACCTTCGCGTTCGCCGCAGCGGCAACCGGATCGGTCGCCGGGAGTTTTGCGGCACCGGCGGTGAGACCATCGGCGAGACTGGTTGCGCCCGAGGCGAGATCTCCGGCACCCGATGATGCCGATGCGGCACCAAAAGAAAGACTCGAGAGCCCCGTGGCCAGCGAGGTTGCTCCGGTGCGCAGGTCGGAGGAGCCGGCAGAGAGTCGCGCTGCTCCCGACGCGCTGGAGGCGATACCGCTTTGGATGCCCGTAACAGCCCCACTTGTCTGGGTGCTGAGCGCGCCGCCGCCTGCGGCAGCTGCACTCAATTGCGCGCTGAGGGAGTCAACTGTTGCCAGCGCTACGGGATCAGTCGGGTTGGCCTGGAGCGCCGCATTTGCTGCTGTGAGCGCTTGGGCCAGCGCACTGACTGAACCGGTGAAGTTCTGCACACCCTGGCTCACGCCGGTCAACCCCGCCGCGCCCTGCCGCAACTGAGCAAGTCCCTTGCTGAGGGAATCAACTCCACCCGTATAGCTGCCGACACCGTCGGCGAACGCCGTTGCGCCGCCCCTCGCGGAGGCGACGCCGCCTGCGAGGGTCGTCAACCCGTCGCTGAGTCGGCTCGCCCCGCTCGACAGCGACCCTGCACCCTCGGCCGCTGTGTTCAGCGAGCTTCCGAGTTGGCCGATGCTGGAGTAAATGCCGGAGATGTACTGAGCCGTGATCGCGTTGCCAAAGGTGGCCGCCATCCCTTCGCCGACCGACTTCGCGACGGTACCGGAAAGGTAGCTGTGCGCGTCATCGGTGGTGATGGCAAGGTCTGCACGCTTTGCGTCCTGCGTGGAGAGCGACAGGATCGACGGAGAGAAGTCCTTGGGGATCGTGAGCACCGCGTAGACCTTACCCGAGGCGAGCGCCTTCTTCGCGTCAGCATCATTCGTGACAGTCCAGTCAACGCCCGTGGCGCCACCCGTGAGTTCGGTGACGAGTTGGCGCCCCGCAAAAACGGGAGACTTCGTACCATCCTCTGCGGTCGTGTACACGAGGGTGTCATTGTTGACGATCGCGGCGGGGATGCGGTCGAGCGACGTGTCGGCCTGGGAGAGAGCGCCGATAAACAGGCCGGCAAAAGCTAGCGGAACGAGGATGACGGCGCCGATGGTGACCATCTTCAGCCAGCGCGCTGTTCGGCCCGATCGAGTCGAAGGAGTTGTGGTTGTGCTCACGGAGTACTGCCTTCCAGGTGTGCTGCTGAGGGTGCAGCCATGTTGCGTGTTGCCACGAAGCTCGCGTCGACGATTGAGGCCGGGTGGCGCAGATCGAGATGGACCACCTGACGCCCGCCCACCGTCATCGACTGAACATGGTCTGCGAAGGATGCACTGAGCACGATCGTGGTCGCGCTGGGTGCGAGTGCGCTGAGCGCGCAGAGAAGTTCGGCCTGCTCATCTGCGGTCACAAGGTGGCCGGAGAATTCGAGCACGACCATGGCGGGCCGTTCGGCAAGCGCCACGCCGCCGAGCGCAATGGCCCGGGTCAGGCGAGGGAGATCCCGCAGGTTCGAGCGAACATTCACGCGGACGTCAAGCACATCATTCAATTGACTGATCCATCGTGCGGCCGCCCTGGCGCTGCGCCAGGCGCGGTACCACGGCAGCGTCACGCGCAGCCGCTCCTCCAGTAGATCGCCGAGCGCCGGGTCAGCGTCAGTTCGCTCAAGGCCGCCAATGTCCATCATGGCGACTCGACGGGCAACCCGACCAGCTTCCGAGGGGAGCGGATGCCCTGCTATCTGCGCTCTGCCTGAAACGATGCCGAGCCGGCCAGCGAGCGTGGCGGCGACCAGTCGACGGTCGAGCGTCGAACCTGCAACGCAAAGGATCGCCCCTGTGGGTACCCGAAGGTCGAAAGGTCCCACACTGTGCAGCGCCGGCTGGGTTGCGGCCTGCTCAACGCCGTTCCCTCCCAGACCAACTACCAGGCGTTCCGCCGTCACCGCTTCGCCACTCTGGAGTGAAGTCCACGCCACCGCATCGAGGTGCCCGCGAAGATGCTCGCCTTCGATATCCATGTTGGGGAGGAAGCGGGCGAGCCAGCCCGGCATCCACCAGGCCGCCCGACCCATCAGGGCCATCAGTGCAGGGCCGAGGGTCATGCGCACCAGGAAGGCGTCGAACGCTATTCCCGTCGCGAGGCCCAGCGCAATGGGCTTGATCATGCCGGACCCTTCGGGCACGAACGCGAAGAAGACGAAGAACATGATGAGCGCTGCCGCGGTGACAACGCGCGAACCGTTCGCGAAACCGCGCGAGATGGCCGTTTTCGGGCTGCCGGTCTTCACGAATTCTTCACGCATTCCCGAGACGAGGAACACTTCGTAGTCCATGGCGAGCCCAAACAGAACGGCCATGAGGAGGATGGGCATGAAGCTGAGGATCGGTCCGGTTGACGTCAACTGAAGCAGGTCGCCGAACCACCCCCACTGGAACACGGCCACCGTCACACCGAACGCTGCGACGACGGAAAGCAAAAAGCCCAGAGCGGCTTTGATCGGCACGAGTACCGAGCGGAAGACCATCATAAGCAGCACGATCGAGAGGCCGACCACGATGAGACCGAAGGGAACGAGTGCTGCGGAGAGTCGGTTCGAGATATCGATGCCGACGGCGGTCGTCCCGGTGACGAAGATCTTCGTGTCGTACGTGGCGGCGATCGAGGGCGCCAGATCGCGGATCGACTGAACGAGCGCTTTGGTGGCTTCGGCGTCGGGCGCACTTGACGGCACGACCTGAATGATCGCCGTGTCGAGACCCGCATCCGGCAGTCCCTGGCTGACCCATTCAACGCCATTGAGAGCGCGGAGGTCGTTTCCGATCCGATCAAGATCGTTCATGATGTCTGTGGTTTGCGTGATGTCGACGGCGACGACGAGCGGACCGTTGTAGCCAGCACCGAACCCCTTTGTGACGAGGTCGTAAGCCTGGCGCTGGGTTGAGTTCGCTGGCTCAGAGCCACCATCCGGCAGGCTGAGCTGCAGGCTGAGTGCGGGAATCGCGAGAACACCGAGCAGTCCGACGACCGCAACCGATGCAACAATCGGATGCCTCATGACGGCGGTCACCCAGCGCAGCCCCATGCTCCGGCCGGCGCGTGAGCGCGCGCGAGAGGAGTTGTTCGCCGCAGCAGCCGCTGTGGCGCTCGTGGTCGCAGCACCAGTGGGGACAGAGCCGGCGGGTGCGGCAGTTAGGTCGATAGCTGCCACCGAAGTGGCCGCCTCATCACCGTGGTGCGCGTTCAGGTGCGCCAATGCGCGACGTTCTGCGCGGGATCCGGGTTTCGGCCGTAACCGATTACCTGCGAGTCCGAGCATGGCGGGCAATAGCGTCGTGGCCACCCCAATGGCGATTAGTACGGCGAACGCCGCGCCAACACCCATGACGCTGAGGAATGGGATGCCCACCACGAGAAGCCCAAGCAACGCGATGATGACGGTCACGCCCGCGAAGACGACGGCGCTTCCGGCGGTACCGACGGCCGTTGCCGCCGAATTCTCTTTTTCGTCGCCGGCTGCGAGCTGGTTTCGATGCCGGGACAAAATGAACAGCGTGTAGTCGATCCCCACCGCGAGGCCGATCATGAGGGCAAGAAGCGGCGCCGAACTGGAAATGGTGGTGAACGCGGAGGCGGTCGTGATTCCACCGATCACGATTCCCACTCCGAGAAGGGCTGTAATCAGAGGCATCCCCGCCGCGAGGAGGGAGCCGAAGGTGATCAGCAGGACGACGGCGGCGAACACAACGCCGAACACTTCGGTGACCGTGATGCCGAACGACGTGTCCTGGAATACCTGGCCACCGAATTCAACTCGAAGCCCGGCATCAGAGGCGATCGATGCGGTCTTCTTGAGGCCGACGAGTGTCGCATCTTTTACAGAGGAGGACACGGTGTCGAACTGGATGCGCGAAATGGCCATCGTGCCGTCGTTGCTGAGTTGCTTACCCGCGTATTCGTCGAATGGTGTCGTGACTGAACTGATCCCACCCACGCCCTTCATCGCCGTAGCCATCTGCTTGATGGCAGCTTCATAGGCCGGGCTGCTCACACTGGCACCTGCGGGTGCGACATAGACGGCCTCGGCGCTCGCCCCCGACACTTGAGGGAACACGGCCTCCAGCCGGTCGAGCGCATTCTGCGACTCGGTGCCAGGGATGGCAAACGCTTCCTGCGATTGTCCCCCGAGCGCGATTCCGCCTCCCAGAATGGCGACGAAGAGCACAAGCCAGACGCCGATCACCCGCCAGGGGCGCCGGAATGAGAATCGGCCGAGCCGATACAGCAGGGTTGCCACGCGGTTACTCCAGGTGTGTTGACACCGGCACGGGTGCCAGCAGTTCGGTAAGGATCGTGATGAGCGCTGCTCGCGTCTCGTCTTCTGGCGCCGCGTCCATGGCCATCGCCTGCTGGGTGACCAGCATGTACGCTGCACCGCCAAGTGCAACTCCGAATCGCATCCGGTGTTCAGTCGTCATCGCGGTCGACGCGAAGAAATCGGCAAGGTGCTGGACGAGTTCATTCGCTTGGTCAATAACGGGGACGTCGACCAGCGAGGGGCCCTGGTTGATGAACAGGTGAACTTCGAGGCGATGCTCAAGCAGGAAATCCACGAAGTCGGCGATGAACTCGCGACGACTGGCTTTGGTCACCGGGCGGCTTGCCATCGACTCGAGGATCTCGTGCATGCGCTTGATCGCCGGGGACACCGCCGCTTCGAGCAGCGCGTCCTTCGACGCGAAGTGATAGAGAACGCTGGATTTGGAGAGCCCGGCAAGGTCGGCGATGCGGTGCAGGGACGTTCCAGCGAACCCGGCTGTCGCAAACTCGGTGAGCGCGATTGCGCGCAGATCTTCGGCACTCGTAGACATGAAATCCACGCTACCTGACCGATCGGTC
>JBDTCD010000023.1:0-7893 GCA_039923755.1 Terrimesophilobacter sp.
CGATTGGCAGATCCCGAAATCTGCAACCATCGGGAACAGCCGGGCTACGTCGGTGCGATGGAGGTTGGCGTAAGCCCATCCCTCGTCGATGGCCCGGCTGAGTCGCTCGACTTTCCGTCTGGATTGCGGCCGAACGGATGCTCAGTTACGCTTCGGCAACGAAGACCCTGGACACATACGCTGGCCAATTCGAGGACGCCCTCGACGCCGCTTCCAAGCGGTTGGATGCGTTTCGTCAGCAGACAGATGTGGGATTTTCGTGAGATATAGGTACCGCAGCGAAAGAAACAACCCCATATGTGCTGGGATTTCGGGCTCAACCCGAAGTACACCCCCCGGGACTTGAACCCGGAACCCACTGATTAAGAGTCAGTTGCTCTGCCAATTGAGCTAGAGGTGCGCGAGCCCGGTCACAATACCCGAGCCGACGAACAAGATTAGCATGAGAGGCAGGGGCCGGAAAGTCGCCCTGATATTTAGCCCGAGGGAGACACCATGTCAGATACCGTCACACTTCAGCCGGGCGACACCGCCCCCTCATTCACCCTCAGCGACGAAACCGGAAAACCGGTCTCCCTCTCCGACTTCCGCGGCAAGAAGGTCATTGTGTATTTTTACCCCGCGGCATCCACTCCCGGATGCACGACGGAGGCCTGCGACTTTCGCGACAACCTGAACTCGCTGGGCTCCGCCGGCTATCAGGTACTCGGAATCTCGAAAGACGAGCTCCCTGCCCTCGTGAAGTTCAAGAATGACGAGCACCTCACGTTCCCGCTCCTCAGCGATCCGGGACTCGGCACTCACAAGGCTTATGGAGCATGGGGCGAAAAGTCGCTCTACGGCAAGGCCATGACGGGTACCCTTAGGTCCAGCTTCGTGATCGACGAGGAGGGGAAGATCGTTCTCCCCCTCTACAACGTGAAGGCGACAGGGCACGTTGCCATGCTGCGCAAAAAGCTGGGCATCGACACCTAGTCGATTATTCGAATCGGCTAGTCTCGACGCGTCGCCGACAGCACCGAACGCGTAAACAGCAGCGCCATGATGAGCACCGCAGGCACGAGGAGGTACCAGGCGATGTCGTCGCGCGCGAACAGTCCCTGGAAGCTGCCGATGGCTACGGCCAGTTGAAGCACCTGCCAGGTCAGCGCAGCGGCGCGCACCCACGGCCGCGCGCGAAGTGCGCCGACGCCCACGAACACGAGCCATACGGCGGCGGCAACCACGAGAATGAGGATTCCGACGGCGCTCGCGAAGGACGTCGGCACCTCGGTGACGAGTTCGAAGACGAGGAAACCAGCGAGGATTACCAGGAATACCGCCTCGAGAAAAAGGAGGCCAGCAAGAAGGGTGAGAGCGCGCGGACGACGGTACGGCGCCCCGATCTCGGCCCTCTTGTCGCCACTCACAGAGATATCCCATCTAAAACTATTGATTTGCCCCAACCGGTATGAGAGTCTAGTTGAGGTTGATTTGCCGCTCACAGTGGCGTGGGCATATCCCAAAAGCATCGTTCTCACCCGAATTGCGGGTTCTTGAGCTGTGCACTCACGCATACATCAAAGGAGCACTATAACCATGGACTGGCGCGATAAAGCCGCTTGCCTTACTGCCGACCCCGAGCTGTTTTTCCCGATCGGGAACACCGGCCCCGCGGTTGATCAGATCGAAAAGGCGAAGGCCGTCTGCGCTCGCTGCACAGTGAGCGAGATGTGCCTCCAATACGCGCTTGAGACAAACCAGGATTCTGGCGTCTGGGGCGGACTGAGCGAAGACGAGCGCCGCGCTCTCAAGCGTCGCGCCGCACGCGCTCGCCGCGCGTCCTGATGGCCACCTGATCTGCCCGGTCCGACAGGTTTTCGAGCGAATCGCGATTATCCGTCAGGCGGGGTTCTTACTCAGCCAGGTCAAGGGCACTTCGATCGTCACTTCCGTGCCGCTGCCCATGATGGTGTGCCAGTCGATCGTGCCGCCAAGTTCTCCCTGAATGAGCGTGCGCACGATCTGAGTGCCGAGTCCGGTACCCACCTTGCCCTCGCCGAGCCCCACTCCGTTGTCGCGCACCGTGACGCTCAGCAACTCGCTCGTGCGCTGCGCGTTGATCTCCACCTCGCCCTCGCGGCCCGCTAAACCGTGCTCGACCGCGTTCGTGACCAGTTCCGTGAGAGCAAGTGCGAGTGGAGTCGCGTAGGCGCTCGGCAACTCGCCGAAGCTCCCGGTGAACTTCGGGTGTGCCTTCGTCTGGTGGGAGGAGGCAACCTCTGCGATAAGCAGCAACACCCGCTCGAAGACGGCGTCGAAGTCTACGTTCTGGCTGAGACCTTCGCTCAGTGTGTCGTGCACGACGGCGATCGCACCGACTCGCCGCATCGCGTGATTGAGCGAGTCGCGGGCGTCCTCGGAGTGCGAACGCCTTGCCTGGATGCGCAACAGGGACGCGACGGTCTGCAGGTTGTTTTTGACGCGGTGATGGATCTCGCGAATTGTCGCGTCCTTCGTGAGGAGTTCCTGCTCCTGGTGCCGCAACTCGGTGACATCCCGGCTCAGCACGATCGCCCCCACCCGTTCGCCGTTCTGGCGAACCGGGATTGCCCGCAACGCCACGGAGACGCCGCGCGCCTCGAGATCGGTGCGCCACGGCGCACGTCCGGTCACGACAAGCGGAAGAGACTCATCGACGGCGACCGCATTCTCGAGAAGGTGTGAGGTCACCTCGGCCAGCGACTCGCCCTCCAGTTCCCCGATAAACCCCATACGGTTGAACGCGGAAAGGCCGTTCGGGCTCGCGAACGTGACGATGCCATCCACATCGAGAGTCAGCAGGCCATCGGATGCGCGCGGTGCGCCCCGTCGCGGCCCCGTTGGCGCCCCGAGGTCCGGGAACGCCCCCACCGCGATCATGGTGAAGAGTTCATTGGCGCACTCGTTAAAGGTAAGTTCCTGCCGGCTTGGCGTCCTCGCTTCGCTGAGGTTGGTGTGGCGGGTGAGGATGGCAATCGGGTGTTCGGTGAGCTCCGGTGAGCCAGGCACGAGCCGGCGCATCACGGGAACCGCTCGCACTCGAGTGGGAGTCTCCTCGTACCAGTCCGGCGCCGAGGAGTCCGTAATTGTCGCAGAGGAATAGGCAGCGGTGACAAGTCCGCGCCACTCCGGTTTGATCTCCTGGCCCACGAAATCCCGGTAAAAAAGTGTCGCCGACGACGAAGGGCGTGCGTGCGTTACGGCCACAAAACCCCCAGCGCGGCCGGGAACCCAGACCACGATATCCGCGAAGGCCAGGTCCGCGAGTAACTGGAGATCACCCACCAGAAGGTGTAGCCAATCGATGTCCTCTCCGCTCGCATGGCCGTGCGCCTGAACGAGATCGGAAAGTGTCGACACCCAACTAGCCTAGGTGCAGCGAATACGGCATGCTGGCTTTATGCAGACCCCCTCTGGCAGGCCTGACCGGACGCTCGTCGTCATCCTCTCGATCATCACCGCAGTGGCGGTCCTTGCGCTTGTGGTGGTGTTCACCCGAGGCGCTCCAGCACAACTCGACCCCTCAACTCCCGAAGGCGTCGTGCAGTCCTATTCGAACGCCGTCATCTCCGGCGACCGGGTTGCGGCGATGACCCTGCTGACCAGCGATATTCGCAACAGTTGCCAACGTGCGGACCCAAGCACGATGTCAAGCCTTCGCTTGACTCTCGTCTCCACGAAGATCAACGGTGACAACGCAACGGTGCGCGTCTCGGTGTCGATGAACCCCGGCAGTGGCACTTTCGGCGGCTCAGCGTATGAGACGGATGAAGCCTTTACTCTCGTGCGGGAGTCAGGCTCGAATTGGAAGATTGAGACCACTCCGTGGGAACTCGTGATCTGCTATAAGACGGAGGGTAACCAGTGAGCGTTCCGCCACCCACCGCCGTCGGGGGCGTTCAGACCGTTCGCCGCGTGATCACCTATCTCCTCCTGCTCCTTATGGTGGTCATCGCCGCGATAGGTTTGAGCGGTCTCCTTGAGCGCGCGCTCGCCACCGACCGCACTCTCGTCTCGTACGACAACTACGGTCTGGCACAGGATCTCGCGTTCGCCCTCATCGCAGGCCCGCTCGCGGCGGTGCTGTGGTGGCTCACGTGGCGCAACGCGGCGAGCGTGCGCGACCGGGCATCCGTTGCATGGCCCATCTACCTCGTGGTTGCCTCCACGGTCGCACTTGTCACTTTTACGACAGCGCTGTTCACCTGGGCGGCGCAGGCCGTCGTCGGTGATGGGCAGCCGACCGGTCTCTCGATCGCGATCGTGTGGGGACTCGTCTGGCTCTGGCACTACTGGATGTGGCGGCACCCCTCCAAGGGGCCGACTCGGCTCGTTGGAGTCGCTCCGGCCATTGCGAGCCTCATTGGGCTGACGTACGGCGTCGGCGGGCTCGTGTTCGCGCTGGCCAGCCTCATCGACTCCGCCGTGGACCTCTTCGGCACGGTCGTTGCGGGAACGCCGGCCTGGCAGACGATCGTGCAGTCCCTGATCTGGGCGGTCGGTGGCGGCCTGCTCTGGTGGTGGCATTGGTTTCGAGTGGGAGTGCGCAAACAGAACACCGGATTCGCGAACGTACTTCTCGTCTACATCACCGGCTTTGCCTCGTTCGCTGTGTTCGCGTTCGGTGTGACTCTCACTCTTGCCACGATTCTCGAAGTTGTGACTGGCTCACCGGATCCGCTCGCCGTCACGCTCGATCCGCTCGGCATTGCCATCGCGTGTGCGGCATTCGGCGCACTGGTCCTCGTCTATCACGCACGCGTGGTTGCCGCGCATCCGCCGGTCATCGGGGCTGCAACGCGACTCGTGACCTCTGGGGTGTCACTCGCGGTGGCCGCCACGGGTGTCGGTGTGACCGTGAATGCCCTGCTCGCGACCATTGCGACCCCTCTCATCGACTACAACATCCGAAATCTGCTGCTCGGCGGTATCAGCGCGCTGCTGGTAGGCGGAGCCCTCTGGTGGGCGACCTGGCGGCCGGGTAGTGCTTCGCTACCGCAGCGGGTCGCAACCCCTGGCAGACGCGTGTACCTCGTCGTGATCTTCGGGGTGAGCGCACTCGTGGCACTCATCACGTTGCTCGTGATCGGATTCCAGCTGTTCTCCTTCGTGCTGGACGGTGCGACTGGGGAAAGCTTCATCGACCGATCACGGCAGGCGATCGGTCTGCTTGCGGCAACCCTGCTCGTCGCCGCCTACCACTTCGCGATCTGGCGCAGGGACCGCAGCATTTCGGTCGTCCACGAACAGGTGCGCATGATCGAACGAGTGACGTTCGTGACCTCCACGGATGGAAGCGATGCCCTCGGGGCGATCCGCGCAGCGACTGGAGCGCGGGTCACCGTGCTCCGGCGGGCGGATGCCGTTGATGGCGAGCCCGATGCCGCCGCGATCGTGGCTGCACTCGTGGCGGCACTCGACGGTGTCCCGGCCGGCCACGTTCTCGTCATCGCGGGAGCCAAAGCGAGGATCGAAGTCATCCGGCTCGGTGACTGAGCGCGGCCGCCGCGATCGCACGTTGAACGTGAGCTAGGTACGACGGTCGAATCTACGTCGAAGACCTCGTCGCCGCCCCGCAGATGCGTTGTGCCGAGGCGGAAGGATTCGCGATGAGACGAGCGTCGTCACTGCGAGACGAGGTCCCGACTTCGCCGCCACATCCCTGAGCGTTTTGCCCGCCAGAATGGCAGCATCCAGTGCACCCTGGTCGTGAGGCACCATCACGGGCGCGACGATTCCTCCGAAGCGCTGCAGCGTCTTTTCCACCTGCGCCGAAGGGTTGGCGCCGATTACGCTCCCACGGATGCGGTTCATGACGGTAATCACGCGCTCAGCATCCACGATCTCGACAAGGTCAACGTGGGCTCGAAGGAATCGTGAAAGCCCTACCGGGTCGCCGGCGCCCACGGCGATGACGCGATCCGCCTCGCGCAGGGCCGTGATCGTTGCCGCATTCCGGCGAGGCGCGAACAGATCGCTCGAAATTTCTTCGTCGTTCTCCAGGCTGAACCCCGTGTCGACAACCGTATAGTCGACCCAATCACGACACGCGGCCAGAGTTACCGCCACCCGGTCACCCGAAAGCTCAGGCCAACGATTCGGGCGGCCGATTCCGGTCAGCACCCAGAAACTTCCGTGCGACGAGAGGTATCGCTCGCTGACCCGCTCCAGTTCGGAGTTCGTCAAACTGTCCGTCGCCGCAAGGCGGCATGCCGCAGCAAACCCCGGAGCCTCATCCAGCAGACCGAGTGACGGCGCGATCGAACCGCTGTGCGTGTCGGCATCCGCCAATGCCACCGAAAACCCTTCAGCTGCAAGCTCGGCGGCGATGGAGATTGCCACGGTGGTTCGCCCGGGTGACCCCGCCGGTCCCCACACCGCGATCACCTCACCGCGACGATGGGCATGTTCCTCGTCGTTGCCGCTCTGCTGCCACTCGACTGGCGGACCAGCATCCAGAAGCTCCTCGATCTGCAGCCAGGTCGCCGTGACGTCGAGCACTTCGCGAAGTCCGAGGTCTGCTGCGTGGCGCCGTTCGCTGTCGCTGGAGGCAAGCGCCACCGTCCGCACGCCGGCAGAATCGCACAGAGCCAGGAGCTGCGACGACAGTGTTTCACCTCCAGCGCCGGTAACTATGGCGTCGAGGCCGCCGCCGGGAACTGCACCCTCAAGCTCGCTGATTCCTGTCGCCAGCAACACGAGCCGATGACCGTGGCGCTCCAGTTCGTGCCCGATTTTTCGACCCAGCGACCCCGGAAGACACACCGCAATGGCGTGCACGGCTACCTCGTCACCGGGATACTCACGGGCACGAGCGACACTGCATCACCGTCGGCAACCGCCTGGAGAACTCGCGCGATCCGCTCCCGCGGTACAAGCAACTCCACGGCCCGTCCCCTGGTGTCCGACACAATGCCACCGGACTCAAGCACTCGCACAACGGTCGCCGAGCCGACGAGAACTGCCGGCGGCCCGAATCGTCGATCGTCGAGTTCTATCGATGACCACACATCGACGACGGTCCCTGGCGCAATGGATTTCGAGAGTTGGCCACTGATACTGACGACGATGGAGGCGACGCGGAGGCTTGCCAGCGAACCCACCGCCGACACCGGGACGAGTTCACCGGCAGAAACGGATCGCGTCAGGAGCATGCCGTCTCCGGGAATTTCCCCCTCTTTCAGGTAGTGGCCGCTTGAATTGCCCAGCCGCACGGTGGATAACGCCAGGTCTCCCGGATACACCCGGTCGCCTGGGTTCAGGGTGGACGCAGCCGAATAGACGAGTACCGAACGGTCCAAGGCCGCAACGACCCCGTACACACCCGCCACCGAGGCGACGACCAGTCCTACCCCGATTGCCAGGCGAGGATCGAACCAGAATTTTCGGGGAGCACGCCCCCTCGATATGGTGTCACGCGAGCCGGCCATGGCTACCTCCCCGGAAATTGGTGGGACCTAATCGTTCGCCCACTATGGTGGGGCTCCCAGCCCCGCCACCACGAAAGTTATCCACAGTCCCGTCTAGCGCCCAGGATCACGCCGATAATCGAGGCATGAACGACGCCAGTTCCCGCAGTGCCTTTGCACGATTTCTCACCATCGCCGACACGGCAGAAGTGCTCAACGTCTCCGTCAGCCAGGCATATTCGCTCGTGCGGTCGGGAGAGCTTCCCGCTATCAGGATCGGAACACGCGGGCAGTGGCGGATCGAGCGCAACGTGCTGGAATCGTTCATCGAGGCCAAATACGAGGAATCTCGCCGATCACGCCTGTGGAACCAGTCAGATTTCGACAACGTGACTGACTTTGCCCTCACCGAGGGTCACAGTCGCACCATCACCACCTGATCGAGCTGGACAATCCGGTACTG
>JBDTCD010000024.1:0-13886 GCA_039923755.1 Terrimesophilobacter sp.
GGAGCGAGACGACGCGAACCGTGTCGAGGAGCTCAGGAAGGGAAGGGTGCACGGGTCCAGTCTGCCCCGAGTGCAGTGCAATATCCTGAGGGGGAGCGTGTCGCGGCGTGACGGTACCAGCGTGACGGTACCAGCGTGACGGTACCAGCGTGACGGTCGCGCAAGTTGGAGAGGTAGTGGACATGACGGTGGAGGACCTGCAGTCACCCGGTGAGGTTGAATCCGCGCCGCCACGGGTACGCCGAGCACTGCCCACGGCCCACATCGCCTTCGCGATCGCCGTGGTTCTCGTGATCATCGAGGGCGTGGCGATCTACCTCGCGAGTAATGGTGGGGCGTTGGCAGCAACCACGCTCGGCCAGGTTCTCGTCGTGTCGACTGCTTTTCCACTCGCACTGGGACTCTTCGCCGCCATCCGAGGACCGCATCGCGAGTGGGGGATCGCGGCAATGGTGGTCGCCGTCATAGCCAACCCTTTCATCCTTCTCAACGTGCTGTCGTTCTTCGGTTCGCTCTGATGGGCGGCGTTTCCGAACTTTTCGATTCCGCGGTCTGGGTAACGGTCGACGGTTTCGATGATCTCACCGACATCACCTACCACCACGACCATGCAGGCCAAGTTGCCAGAGTCGCCTTCAACCGGCCGGACGTGCGAAATGCTTTCCGGCCGCCCACCGTCGATGAACTGTATCGAGCGCTGGATGATGCCCGGCAGAATCCGCGGATCGGCGTTGTTTTGCTCACCGGGAACGGGCCCAGCTCGAGGGACGGCGGGTGGGCCTTCTGCTCGGGCGGCGACCAGCGCGTGCGGGGCCGCAACGGGTATGAATATGAAGGGTCGAGTTCAGACCCTGCGGCCGAGACACCCGTCGGCGCTGGTGTCGCTGGCAATGGCGAGAAATCGCCTTCGCCCCGTGGCCCCAGCGGGCGACTTCACATCCTGGAAGTCCAGCGGCTCATCAGGTTCATGCCGAAGGTCGTCATCGCCGTGGTACCCGGTTGGGCGGCCGGCGGTGGGCACTCTCTCCACGTCGTGTGTGACCTGTCGATTGCGAGCGCCGAGCACGCCCGATTCAAGCAGACCGATGCCGATGTCGGTTCCTTCGACGCCGGATACGGCAGCGCCTACTTCGCTCGTCAAGTGGGGCAGAAGTTCGCTCGTGAGGTGTTCTTCCTGGCTCGGGAGTACTCCGCGCAGCGTGCTCTCGAGGCTGGAGCGGTCAACGCCGTCGTGCCGCACGCCCAGCTCGAATCGACTGCTTACGAGTGGGCCCAGGAGATTCTCACCAAGTCGCCGACGTCGATCCGCATGCTCAAGTTCGCCTTCAATGCGGTGGACGACGGCCTCGTGGGCCAGCAGATCTTCGCCGGGGAAGCGACAAGGCTGGCCTATGGAACTGATGAAGCGGTCGAAGGACGTGACGCGTTCCTGGAGAAGAGGCCCCCGGACTGGTCGCCCTTCCCCTGGCAGTTCTGATGTCCCGCGCGCTTACCGTCATCGGAGATGACGCGGAGGCTGTGCTGTCTGCGCTGAGGCGCGCGCTTGAGGGTGGGGCCGCGATCCTGCCGCTTGCCGAGGGGGAGATGCAGCGGGCGAGACACGGGAGCATCCCCGAAGTGGTGGATGACCGGGTAGCGCTCGTCGTCCAGTCGAGCGGGTCGACCGGAGCACCCAAGCGCGTGGCTCTCAGTGCGGATGCCCTGCTTGCGAGCGCTGCCGCCTCCGATGAGGCCCTCGATGGCCCCGGCCAGTGGATTCTCGCGTTGCCCGCCCACTACATCGCCGGGATCAACGTGCTTGTCCGTTCGATCGTTGCCGGCACAGAGCCGATCCTCGCTCCGCGCGGCCACGTCGATCCACACGTGTTCGTGGACACGGCATCGCAGTTCAGTCATCCAGTCCGCTATGCCTCGCTGGTTCCCGCCCAACTCGCCTCCCTCATCGGAACGGAGACGGCGTTGGAGACTCTGCGCAGTTTCAGCCGCATCCTGATCGGCGGCCAGCGTATGCCCGACGGGCTGCTCGTCCAGGCGCTCGAGTTGGGGCTCAACGTGACGCGCAGCTACGGTTCGAGCGAGACGAGCGGCGGTTGCGTGTACGACGGAGTGCCGATTGGCGACACGAGCGTGCGCGTGAGCGACGGCGAGGTGCAAATTGCCGGCTCGGTCCTCGCCGAAGGTTATCTCGACGATGATGAACGTACCGCGCAGAGCTTCCGCAGCGATGCGGATGGACGGTGGTACCGCACGTCCGATTCCGGTGTCATCACCGGCGGGGTGTTGCGTGTCACCGGACGTCTCGACGACGTCATTGTGTCGGGCGGGGTCAACGTGTCGCTCGCAGCGGTTGAGCGTGTCGTGACCTCCCTCGACGGTCTGGGCGACGCGGTCGTCGTTGCCCGCGATGACTCGCGCTGGGGGGAAGTTCCCATTGTGTTCTCCACGGGGGTCGCGTCGTTGGAGAGCGTCCGTGCAGCGGTGGCGAGCCAGTTGGGGGTCCAGGCGCGGCCAGCAGAGGTGATCACCGTCGAGTCGATCCCGCTTCTTCCCAGTGGAAAGCCTGACCGGGTGGCGCTCCGAAGTCGGCAGGCCATCGAGTCTTAGTAGGCTTTGCAGCCTCAGGAGGCCCTGCAGTCTCAGTAGGATCATGACGTGGCCAGGAACAACAACCCGAAGATGCAGCGCATGGACCCGTCGAAGACTCCAGTCAAGGGCGCCGTGCGAGAACCGGTCAAGCAGCCTGCGAAGCAACGTGTCGCCGAGACTCCGACCTATGAGAAGAAGAAGCCGGCGAAGCCGGTGAAACGCAAGGGCGGTCGCCCCGGCGGACGGTCACCGGTTCCTGTGGTTGCGCGCGCAACCCTGGGGGATTGGATCGGCGGGGCTCGGGTCCGCACGTTGTCACTGGCGATCGCGCCCGTGGCTCTCGGCACGGCGGCCGCCCATGCGGCATCCGGATTCGAAGGATGGCACTGGGTTCGCGCGCTGTTGTGCCTCGCGGTGGCTCTCGGGCTCCAAATCGGCGTGAATTTCGCCAACGACTACTCCGATGGCGTTCGCGGTACCGATGCTTACCGGGTTGGTCCGTCCCGGCTCACCGGTTCAGGGGCTGCAAAACCGAAGACGGTGCTGGCTGTTGCCCTGTTCTTCTTCGCAGTTGCCGCAATCGCCGGTGTCGCTGTTGTCATTCTCAGCCATCAGTACTGGCTTCTTGCGTTGGGTGCCGCCTGCGTGCTCGCGGCGTGGTTCTACACGGGCGGAAAGCACCCCTACGGCTACTACGGCTTCGGGGAACTGTTCGTGTTTGTCTTCTTCGGCATCGTCGCCACCGCCGGGACGACTTTCGTGCAGGCGGGAACTGTCAACCTGGAGAGCTGGATCGGCGGGGTCGCCGTGGGGCTGCTCGCCTGCGCTGTGCTCATGGCAAACAACCTGAGAGACCTCGACCAGGATCGAATTGCCGGGAAGCGAACACTTTCCGTTCTCGTTGGCAGCCTCGCCTCGCGGGTGCTGTTCGTGGTCTTCATCTTCCTACCGTTTGTCCTGCTGGTCTTTTTTATCCTCTTTTACGAGAACTCGTATTTCGTGTTTTTCGCTCTCCTCCTTGCGGTTCCTGCTGCGGTCATCGTGTTGACGGCGAAGGCATCGCACGAGTTCCTGCTCGCCCTGAAGCTCACGAGCCTCACCGCGCTGCTTTACGGCGTGGGACTCGCGATGACGATCGCGTTCTAGGGGGAACGCTTAGCCGTTATCGATGTGAGTGTTGGCGTTGCGATCGAGCGCCGCATTTTCGAGGTCGTTGTCGCTGTCGCGTTTCGTCCCCTTGCCCCACGACTGGACGACGGTCGCCACGTCGTTTCGCTGCTTCGTGAGGAAGAGGAAAGACACGCATGCGGCGATGACGGCGGCGGTGAGAGCAGAGACCCACCACCAGATCCCCAGAAGCATGAAGATCACGAACGGAACGGCGAAGAGAAGTACTCTCAGAATCGAGTAGATGACAATCCTGCGCGAAGAACTCACCAGTCCAGTCTACGGCGCGTCGCCTCCCGCCATCGAGGACAACGGTCGGCGGCCGCACGGGCTGCTGGCCTACAATCAGCACATGCGAGCCTTTCTGACTCTGGCCGCCGGTGCTCTGGCAATCGGCTTCTGGGTCTATGCCGTTGTTGACTGTGCGCTCACCGATTCTCGACGCGCCAGAGGAATCCCCAAGGGTGCGTGGGTGCTTGTCATCGTCGTCCTCAACATCATCGGCGGAGCGCTCTGGTTCATCGTCGGTAAGGACCGCAGTCAGGGCAGGGGCGGTTCTCGGGTAGACCTTGCGCCGGATGACAATCCGACATTCCTCCACAGCATCGCCGCCGATGCCGAGCAGGAGGAGCGCATCCGGCAGCTCGAAAAGGAGATTGCCGACCTCGACGACGATTCACGCGACCAATGACCTCACCCGGCCCGGCTTCCGAATTCTCGGCGGCCGTGCTCGCGGAGTTCGTGCGGTTGGGTGTTCGGCATGTTGTCGTCAGTCCCGGATCGCGCTCGCAGGCTCTCGCGCTCGCCGCCGCGGAATGTGAGCGCGCTGGACTCATCACACTTTCGGTGCGAATCGATGAGCGCGGCGCAGGGTTTCTTGCCCTTGGTCTCGGGGTGGAAACCGGGATACCTGCAGTGGTCGTGACGACCTCGGGAACGGCGGTGGCGAATCTCCTTCCGGCCGTGCTTGAGGCGCATCACTCTGGCGTGCCGTTGATTTTGCTGACCGCCGATCGGCCGGAAGATCTGCGCGGAATCGGGTCAAATCAGACCACGAAGCAACTCGGTATGTTTGGCGAGTTCGTGCGGTTCGCCCGCGATGTCGAGGCACCGAGTGTTGGCGGATTTGACCGCTCCTTTCCCCGTGAACTTGCTGGGGTCGCATTCTCCGCGGCCATGGGCCACTCGGGGAATCCCGGGCCGGTTCAGGTCAATGTGGCTTTCCGGGAGCCGCTGTCTGGCTCCTTCGACTCCGCGGTCTTCGATGGCCTTGTTCCCGTCGACCCCGACGCTCCTGCCGCACCTGCTGCCGCCATGATTCCGCACGCACCGTCGACGGTCGTCGTTGCAGGTCACGGTGCCGGCGCGGTGGCGGAGGAGGCGGCGACGGCGCTGGGGGCACCACTGTTCGCCGAAGTGTCGAGCGGTTCCCATTTCGGCCGCAACCTTGTCGTGGCGTACCGCGAACTTCTGCGTCGACCGGAATTCGGCGGCCGGGTGTGCAGGGTCATCGTGTTCGGGCATCCGACGCTCAGCCGCGAAATTCCCGCACTCATCGAACGTGATGATGTCGAGACGATCATCGTGCGCGGTCCCGCCGCTGAGGTCTACAACCCCGGTCATCGGGCGACCCGGATTGTGGACGCCGTCGTTGTGGACACGGCAAAACCTGACGGTCTGGTGGATCCCGGCTGGCTCAGAAGCTGGGTCACCACGAGCAGGGAACTTCTCGCCGACCCCGTGGCCGTCGATCCGGCCCTCGCCCGCACCGACGACAATCGCGCGATCCGCGAGTTCACGGCGGCCCAGTTGGTCGTGTTTCGCGAACCGGTGACCCGTCGGATGCTCGTGGAGGCAGTGTGGCAGAAGACGTGGCCGCACGATCGGCTCGTCTTCGGCTCGTCCAGGCTCATCCGCGAGGCCGACCGGGTCGTGCCGGGCAAGAACATCCGCGTGCATGCGAACCGGGGGCTTGCCGGGATCGATGGAACAATCGCCACCTCCATGGGTATCGCACTGGCGAGCCAGTCGGGCCGGACTCCAGGCAATTCGGCCGCAGGCACCACGCGAGTTCTCCTCGGCGACCTCGCGTTCCTGCACGATGTGGGCTCGCTTCTCGGAGCCCCGGGTGAGGCTTGCCCGCGTATTCAGCTGATCGTCGGCAACGACGGCGGTGGCACGATCTTCGACTCGCTCGAAGTATTCGCATCCGCCAGGAAGGACGCGTTCGATCGCGTGCTGTACACGCCGCACTCGGTGAAGTTGTCTGCGCTCGCAGAGGCGTACGACTGGCAATACCTTCGGGCGGAAAATCGCGGGGAACTTGACGAGGCGCTCGGGAGTTCACTAGGCAGGACAATTGTGGAGGTTCCGTTACGTCGCCACTGAGCCGCCGCCACGAGTAGCATCGGCACATGTCGAAATCCCACTGGGGTTCGGACCCCGCACCATTGCTTGCCGTCTCCGGCGGCTTCATCCTCTCCCATGTCGACCCGGCATCGACACCGGGGTTCGAGGGCCGGAAGAAGGATGGCGTCCAAGCTCTTGCAGACTCGGCGGTCGAGGTCGCCAGCCTGCAGGAACGCCTGTACGCCGAGAGCCGGTCGGGTGGCGCTCGCCGTGTGCTCGTCGTGTTGCAGGCGATGGATACCGCAGGCAAGGGGGGAGTTATCCGATACGTTTTCGGTGCCATCGACCCGCAGGGCACGAAAGTTTACGGATTCAAGAAACCGACGCCGGAGGAACTCTCGCACGATTTTCTCTGGAGGATCCGCAAGCAGGTTCCCGGCCCCGGCATCGTCGGAGTGTTCGACCGCTCGCACTACGAAGACGTGCTCATCGGAAGAGTGCGATCACTCGCCCCCGCCGAAGAGATCGAGGCGCGCTACGGGCAAATCATGGATTTCGAGAATGAACTCGTTGCAGAGGGCACGACTCTCATCAAGGTGATGCTGCACATCAGTCCCGGCGAGCAGCGGGCGCGGCTCGCAGAGCGTCTCGGCCGAGACGATAAGCATTGGAAGTACAACCCCGGAGATATCGACGAGCGAGAACTCTGGCCCGACTACCAGAAGGCCTACCAGATCGCCCTCGAGCGCACGTCAACGGCTCAGGCGCCGTGGTACGTCGTTCCGGCAGATCACAAATGGTACGCGCGCGTGGCAGTGCAGAAACTTCTGCTCGACGCGCTGCAGCGGCTCGACCCGCAGTGGCCAGCCGCCACGTTCGATGTCGAGGCCGAGAAGAAGCGTCTCGCGCAGTCCTAACCGGGGTACAGTCCCGATCTGGCTCAGGAGCCGAAAGCTTCCACGATCGGCCGGAACTTGAGCGAGGTTTCCGCCAGTTCGTGCGCGGCCACAGACTCCGCGACGATGCCGGCACCGGCGAATGCTCGCACGAGGCCATCCGGTTCGACCTGGCAGCAGCGCAGGGCGATCGCCCATTCACCGTCTCCGTCCGCTCCGACCCAGCCCACCGGTCCCGCATAGCGCCCGCGGTCGAACGGCTCGAGTTCCTCGATAAGGGAGATTGCGGATGCCGTAGGCGTGCCCGCGACGGCCGCAGTCGGGTGCAGGGCCGCGATGAGGTCGAGGGAGCTGGAACCGTCGGAGAGAACACCCTCGACATCGCTCGCGAGGTGCCACAGGTTCGGCAGGCGCAGCGTGAACGGCATTTCGCTGGACGAGACGCCTGGGCTGTGCGATCGAAGGGCCGCAAGCACGCTCTGCACCGCGTACTGGTGCTCGTCCTGGTCCTTCGCCGAGGTTGCGAGCATGACCGACGCCTGCTGGTCAGTGACAACGTCGGTTCCGCGGGCGGCGCTGCCGGCGAGCACGCGTGCCGTCACGATTCCGTTGGTGACGGCCACAAGTGTTTCGGGGCTCGACCCCAGAAAGTCGTCGACGGCGAAAGTCCAGCAATCTGGATAGCCCATCGAGAGTGCAGCGAGCACTGGTGCGGTGTCGAGAGGTTCAGCGAGCCTGCCAACGAGTTCGCGTGCGAGCACGACCTTACTGAGTGATCCATTGTTGATCTTTGCGATGGCGGCATCGACTGCGGTGAGGAAGGCATCCGGCCCCAGCGTGCCCGGGTTAAACCGGACCGCACCGGCTCGCGGGAACACCTCTCTCGCGGGCGGTATGGGGAGGTCGGACTCTTCACCGAGGCGGATGCGCGTGATCCATGCACGCCCATCCCGGCGGCCGAGGACAAGCGCGGGCACCAGGAGAACGCTCGTTGCCGACGATCGGTCGGAAAACGCGAACGTACCGAATGCGATCAAACCGGAACCGGGCATTCGCACGGTGTCGTCGACGGTGGCGAGTCGTGCAAGGTCTCGCCACGCCTGCGCCGCATCCTGAAGTCTCAATTGCCCGGAGAATTCGAGTCGTGCGGCGGCGCCGAATCCGACCATTCCCTCACCACGGCGAAGCCAGAGGAGCTGCTGGAGCGGAGAAAGAAAGCCAAGGAGCGAAGCGGGATCATCGATCGCGACGGTCGATACCGTGAGGGCAGGGATCACTCTCTCTCGCACACTCACGGCTCCAGCGTAGCCGCCGTGGACGGGGCGGCAGTCTGTTGCGGTGGCCGAATAGACTGGGGTCATGGCCACGGCGGATCTCAGCAAGCAACCCGAAGAGGTCGCTGCGATGTTCGATGAGGTCGCGCCCAATTACGACCGGACCAACGCCGTACTTTCCCTGGGTAATTCGTGGTTGTGGCGCAAACAGACGGTTCGTGCGCTCGCGCCGGTTGCCGGTGAACGAGTGCTGGACATGGCGGCAGGAACCGGAACGAGTTCGGCCGCGAACGCGCGAACGGGTGCCGAGGTGGTCGCCGTGGACTTCTCCGCCGGCATGATTGCCGTCGGGCGGAAGAAGCATCCGACGATCGACTTCGTTGAAGCGGATGCCATGGCGCTGCCGTTCAAGGCGGGCGAATTCGACGCAGTCACGATCTCCTTCGGGCTTCGCAACGTCAAAGACCCGCGTAAGGCGCTCAGGGAGATGTACCGAGTGCTCAAGCCGGGTGGCCGCATCGTGGTCTGTGAATTTTCCAAGCCACCGCGCGCACTGTTTCGGGCCGGGTATGGTGTCTATCTCCGGCACGTCATGCCGCGTGTGGTCGATGTGGCCAGTTCAAACCCCGGGGCTTACAGCTATCTCGCCGATTCCATCAACGACTGGCCGGACCAGGCCACCCTCAGTCAGTGGCTTCGCGGGGCGGGTTTCACTCGCGTCGCCTACCGCAACCTCACCTCAGGAGTTGTCGCCCTTCACCGAGGACGCAAGCCGGAACGTAAACCGAGGTCGAAAACCTCCGCAACGGAAGCACCGCAGAGTTGAGCTCGCTGCAGGATATCCAGCAACTTCGCCGGCGTCACAAACTCCAGTCGACGTTCGGTCTTGGGGAGACGCTGTTCGCCTCGGCAGAGGATCGACGATTTGCTGTCGCCTTGGAGGATGGGCTCAATCTGGTTGAAGCCGGATTGCTCGTCGAGATGGAGTTCGCCGACAACCTCGCCGACGTAACGGCTCGATATCTTTTCGACGCGGGCGGCAAGCGCATCCGGCCAACACTGGCGCTGCTGACCGCCCAACTGGGGATGGGAAACACTCCAGAAGTGATCGTCGCCGCCCAGGCGATGGAGATCACCCACCTCGCCTCCCTCTACCACGACGATGTCATGGACGATGCCGAGGTACGCCGCGGTGTTCCCAGCGTGCAGTCGGTGTGGGGGAATTCGGTCGCGATCCTCACCGGTGACCTGCTCTTCGCGCGGGCTGGGCGACTCGTTGCGAGTCTGGGTGAAAAGGCGGTTCGACTGCAGTCCGTGACGTTCGAGCGGCTGTGCCTCGGCCAGTTGCACGAGACCATCGGCCCTGGCCCTGGCGACGAACCGATCGCGCACTACCTTCGGGTTCTTGCCGACAAGACAGGCTCACTCATCGCCGCGTCCGCGCAGGTCGGGGTACTTTTCTCTGGAGCGCCCGAAGAATTCGAGCAGCCGGTGCGTGAGTTCGGCGAGAAGATCGGCGTCGCGTTCCAACTGATCGACGACGTGATCGATCTTTCCAGCGAAGTGAAGGCCACCGGCAAGACGCCCGGAACGGACCTCCGCTCCGGTGTGGCCACGCTTCCCCTCCTGTACCTTCGACGCCAGGCCCTTGACGACCCGGATGCCGCGTCGCTGCTGGAGCGCATTGATCGGGGCGTGCGCGGCAGTTCGATCGCTACCCAGGAGTTCGATGAGGCAGTCGCTGACCTTCGCGCGCATCCGGTGACTCGCGCGACGCTCGACGAGGCACGTCGCTGGGCGCACGAGGGTGTCGCTGCGCTGTCGGTGCTGCCTGATGGACCGGTCCGCAAGGCGCTGACGAAGTTCGCGGACACGCTCGTCGAACGTTCGAACTGAGGCGAAGACGTGAACGAACAGCACGATACGACGTTGCGCGTAGCGATCGTCGGTGCGGGGCCAGCCGGAATCTATGCGGCCGATCTGCTGCTGAAAGCCGAGCGCAAGTTTGACGTGTCTGTCGACCTGTTCGAACAGTTACCCGCTCCGTACGGGCTCGTACGCTACGGGGTTGCGCCGGATCACCCGCGCATTAAGGGCATCGTGAACGCCTTGCGCGGCGTTCTCGACAGTGGCAGCATTCGGTTGTTCGGCAACGTCCACTTCGGCACCGACATCACGATGGACGACCTCAAACGGCATTACAACGCAGTCATCTTCACCACGGGGGCGGTGCGGGATGCCGTGCTCGACATCCCGGGAATCGATTTGCCGGGAAGTTACGGAGCCGGCGACTTCGTCAGTTGGTATGACGGCCACCCGGATGTCCCCCGCGACTGGCCGCTCGATCATCGGGTCGCCGCCGTTATCGGCAACGGGAATGTTGCCCTCGACGTCGGCAGGATGCTCGCGAAGCACGCCGAGGACCTCCTTCCCACTGAAGTCCCCGCCACCGTGTACGAGCGGCTGGCTGCGTCCCCGATCACCGACGTGCACATCTTTGGGCGCCGCGGCCCGATCCAGGTGCGATTCACGCCCCTCGAATTGCGCGAGCTCGGCGAAGTGCGTGATGTCGACATCATCCTCGACGAAGCCGATTTCGGTGTGGACGCGTCGGACGAGCGCTCCATCGCCACCAATAAGCAGTTGCTCGTGATCAACCGGATCCTCACCGAGTGGCGCACGCGTCACACCGGTGCCGCGTCCCGTCGAGTCCATCTGCACTTCTACTCACGGCCAGTGGAAATTCTCGGTTCGGATCGCGTCACCGGCCTCCGCATCGAGCGCACCATGCCCGACGGCGAGGGCGGAGCCCACGGCACGGGGGAGTTCCGGGACATTGCCGTCGACGCCGTATACCGAGCCATCGGTTTTTTCGGTAGCCCACTCAGTGAGGTCCCGTTTGATGATCACCGCGGCGTCATTCCAAACCGGGCGGGCCGCGCGATCGACGACAATGACCAGCGGGTGCACGGGGTGTATGCGAGCGGATGGATCAAACGCGGCCCGGTGGGACTCATCGGCGCCACGAAGAGCGACGCAATGGAAACCGTGCAGAGCCTCCTCGGCGACCAGACCGAGTGGTGGTCACCCCTCGAGCCGGACCCGGAAGCGGTCACCGCCATGCTGCACGATCGTGGTATTCGTTACACGACCGTCGAGGGCTGGCACCGCCTGGATGCCCATGAGCGCGGTCTCGGGGAAGCCCAGCAGCGTGAGCGCATCAAAGTTGTCCCTCGTGACGAGATGGTGGAAATCTCCGCCCCGGAGTGACGCGTTACTGGACGCGGTTGATGAATCGGCTGATTATTGAACCGCTGAGGTGAGCCGGGCGATGTTGTCGAGTATCTGGGTGAAAATGGGGCGTCGCAGCCATTCCTCGAGGTGAAGTTCGCGGCTGTTCACCCGATAGTTTTCTTCGATCTGTCGAAGCTCTCGCACGAAGGACTTGCCGCGCACCATGACGGAGATCTCGAGGTTCAAGCTGAAGGAGCGCATGTCCATGTTGCTCGAGCCGATCACGGCAACCTGGTCATCGATGGTGACGTGCTTGGGATGCAGAACGGTGGGTGAACGGTACAGCCAAATCCTCACACCGGCCCTCAAAAGTGCCTCATAGTAGCTTCGCTGGGCGTGATAGACCAAAGGCTGGTCACCGACTTCTGAGACGAAGAGCTGAACGTCGATTCCACTTTGCGCGGCCGTGGTAATCGCGTACAGCATCGACTCGTCCGGTACGAAATACGGGCTGCAGATCATGATGCGTTCCTGTGCCGCGTAGAGCAGCGAGTTGAACAAGCGGAGGTTATTTTCGCCGGCGAACGAAGGGCCGCTCGGCACCACTTGTGCTCCTACGCGGTCGTGCCCGGCTTTGAGAATTCGCTCGGGTGTTGTTTCCCGCGTGAGGAGCTCGTTCGTTTCGCTGTACCAGTCGGTCACGAACAAAGCGTTGATCCCTGCGACGATGGGGCCTTCGAATCGCACCATGAGGTCTTTCCAGTGCAGTCCCCTGCGCAGGTTCGACTTCTTGTTGTAACTGGAGTCGATGATGTTTTGTGAACCGGTGAAAGCGACGAGTCCGTCGATCACCAATAGCTTGCGGTGATTGCGCAGGTCGACGCGTTGGAATCTCCCGCGTAGCGGCTGAAACGGGAGCATGAGCTGCCACTGAACCTTCATCGACTTCAGGCGCCGGATGGTGCGCCGGTACCCGGGGGAACGCCACGATGCGATGTGGTCGAGCAGTACTCGCACGGTGACCCCGCGCGCAGCAGCAGCTTCCAGTGCGTCAAAGTAGGGCGCCGTCGTCTCGTCGAGCGAGGTGATGTAGAACTCCGAGTGAACGTACTTTTTCGCCTCGCCGATAGCGTCGGTCATCGCCTGCAGGGACTGGAGATAGTCGGGCAGAAGCTGAGCGTCGTTGCCACCGACGAGTGGCATCGCCCCAAGGTTGCGGTTGAGTGTGGCAATCGGTTCAAGCCACTCCGGCCACGGGTGTTCGTGGCTCAGTTGGTCGATGCCCTCAGTGGTGTCGAGGATGTACTGGTTGATCTCATCCTGTTTGTCCCTACGGCCCTTAGGCAGATGGCGGCTGCCGAGCACCAGGAACAGCAGGATGCCGATGTAGGGAAGGAAGAAGATTGCCAGTAACCACGCCATGGCGGTTTGCGGCCGGCGGTTGCGGGGGACGACGATGATGGAAACGACGCGCACCACGAAGTCGATCGCGACGAGGACGCCAGCAATCCAAAGGGCAAGCGTGGGTTCCACGGAGCGTCCGTTGACCTATCGGAAGTTCACGAATTGCAGGTCGACGTCAAGCTTCGCGGCCTTCAGGAGGGCCATGGTCGCCTGGAGGTCGTCACGACTCTTGGAACTGACGCGGAGTTCGTCGCCCTGGATCTGCGATTTCACACTCTTGGGCGCCTCGTCGCGGATGATTTTGCCAATCTTCTTTGCATCATCCTGGGCGATGCCCTGCTTCACTTCCGCTTCGATGCGGTATTCCTTGCCGGAGGGGTAAGGGTCACCGGAGTCGAGGCTGCGCAGCGAGATTCCGCGCTTGATGAGCTTCGATTCGAACACTTCGAGGACGGCTTTCACCCGCTCCTCCGTGTTCGCCTTCATGAGAACCTTCTCCCCGCTGTAATCGATCTCGGCACCCACATTTTTGAAGTCGTAGCGCTGGGAGATCTCCTTCTGCGCCTGGTGGAGTGCGTTGTCGAGCTCCATCTTGTCCACTTTGCTCACAATGTCGAAGGTTGAATCAGCCATGCGCCCTATGGTAGCCGGGCGGCGCGGGCGGCGGATCTGTGATGGGATTACCGGGATGTCGCGCTTCACCCCCACCCTGACCACGGTTCTGGTTCTTGTCGGCGTCGCCCTAGTGGCGATCGTCGCCATCGTCGTGCTCGCGCCGCGTGTTGGTATCCCCGAGTTGGGCCTATCTACAACTCCCGGCCCCGACTATGCGCTCACCGTCGATCCACCCCCGGTTGCCGCCGATCCACCAGCGCGCGGTATAGCCGGGTTGGTGGATGCGGCGTGGGTTGCCCGCGTTTCCGCGGCATCCGGAATCCCTGCGCGAGCACTTGCAGCATATGCGGGGGCAGCCATT
>JBDTCD010000025.1:0-21148 GCA_039923755.1 Terrimesophilobacter sp.
GCTCAGCCAATTGAAAAGGACAGACCCGGAGCCAACAGAGACGATCTCGAGCGTACGCAGCGATATTCGGGTCATCAAGGGAACGACAAAGCGAGGAACACCATGACGGCAATCAACTCGCGAAGTGCAGCAGCGCGCGCCGAGCTCGAGGCAACCCTCGACGCCATCGAGGACAAACTCAACGTCCCGAAGCAGGTAGGTCTCCTCGGAACCCGGGCGCGGGACTCGTGGGAACGCAATCCGGTACCGTGGATCATTGGGGCAACGGCGGCAGCCATCGTCGTCGGCGGGATCATCGCCTGGGCCGTTTTCAGCGACGACTGATCGGCCTCTGCGTCTGCTTTTGGTGCTGACGCCGCGCAGGAGCAGGATAGAGGCTATGACTTTTTGCCCGCCGAGTGATGCATGACGACTCGGCACGATCACAAACCCCTGGCAGGCTGGCAGGTTCTGGTTCCGCGAGGCGGTGAGTGGGGAAACAGCATCGCGGCGACCCTCCGAAAGAACGGCGCGGTGCCCGTCGTCGCCCCGATGATCAATTTCGCGAGTACGGAAAATGCGCAGGATCTCGCAGTGTCGTTGGCACGTTTAGAGTCGGGTGACTTCGAGTGGCTTGTCGTGACAAGTTCGACGACGGTCGACGTTCTGGTCGGCCACGGAGTGCGGCTCCCTGCGACCACGAGGGTCGCTGCCGTTGGCGAGTCGACGACGTCGGCACTGACACTCGCCGGATATCGCGTGGATCTCGTCCCCGCCAAAGACAATTCTTCTCGAGGACTCGTGAAAGAGTGGCATTCGGCAGCACCGGTCGGAAAAGTGTTGGTTCCCCAGTCCGAGGATTCGGATGATGTGCTCCGCAGCGGACTAGCCGAATTGACGATCGACGCAGAGTTCGTGACCGCGTATAGGACTGTGGGCGTGCGCGTCGCCCAGGAGGTTGCGCAGAACGTGGCATCCGGGAAGATCCGGGGCATCCTGATCACCTCCGGCAGCGTTGCCCGGCAAATTCAGCTGCAGTTCGCTCCCTTGCCCTCGGACACTGTTGTCGCGGCAATCGGGCCACGGACGGCGTTCGATGCACGCGCCGTGGGGATTCGCGTTGACGTCATCGCCGAGGCCCGGACCGCAGACGCGCTTGTCGAGGCGCTGATCGACAGCGTCGTTAAATAACCGTCATCGGAGCGTGGGCGGCGACGGCCCCAAGCAGGAAGGCAATACCCAACAGCGGCGCAGCACCCTGGATGACGGCAGAACGCCACAGCTTCCGATTGGTGATGAGAAGGACAACGCTCGCCAGCACCATGGACGACAGCGCTACCAGCATGACCCACTTGCCGGCAACCGGGTTTCCCCAGACGAGTAAGAACAGCCCGAGAAGGCTTGCCAGGGCGAGAAAAAGATTGTAAAAACCCTGATTGAACGCCATGGGCTCCACAACATCCGCATCGGCCTGCGACCTCAGTCCGAACCGGCGCCAGATGGAGGGCTTCGCCCAGAGCACGCTTTCCATCGCAAAAATCAGGATGTGGATGAGCGCGGCGATGACCGTGAAAACGACGGCGAGAACCTGCAGCGTTGTGATCATGAGCGCTAGTGTTTCACGGACCGCTCGCAGGCGCCATGAGGGAGGGGGGAGAGCCGCCGATGGACTTGCCTGCCGCAGTTACGACTCGATGCGCGGAATGAGCGTTAGCCGAAGAGCGCGCGAACCTCGTTGTACCGCGCGTCCGGCACGGTTTTCAGCGAACCCAGTGCCGCTTCGAACGGGACATCGACGATTTCAGTTCCCTTGAGGGCGACCATGAAGCCCCACTTCTTCTCTAGTACCATCTGCAGCGCACCCCAGCCGAGCCGCGTTGCGAGAACCCTGTCGAACGCGGTCGGTGTTCCGCCGCGCTGGATGTGGCCGAGCGTTGTCGCGCGCGTCTCGATCCCGGTCTTCGCTTCGATCAGCGGGGCGAGGTGTTCTCCGATACCGCCGAGGCGTGGCCGACCGAATGCGTCGAGGCCGCGTTCACTGTGCGCATCGTCCATGGTGTCGAGAGTGAAACCCTCGGCGACAGCGACGAGCGGTGCACGACCGCGATTATGAGCACGGGTGACCCACTCGCTGATCTCCTCGATCGAAAGCTTCTGCTCGGGGATGAGAATGGCGTGCGCACCTGCTGCCACGCCGGAGTGCAGCGCGATCCAACCGACGTGCCTGCCCATGACCTCGGCAACCATGCATCGATCGTGAGAATCGCCGGTCGTGCGAAGCCGGTCCATCGACTCGGTAGCGATCTCTACGGCGGTGTCGAAGCCGAAGGTGTAGTCGGTGGCATCAAGATCGTTGTCCACGGTCTTGGGAACTCCAACGATGGGGAACCCAAGATCCGAAAGTCGCTTGGCGGCAGCGAGCGTTCCTTCACCGCCGATGGCGACGAGGGCATCCATCGAGTGCCGTTCCATGACCTCGCGGATGCGGTCTGGGCCACCGCGTTCGAAGGGGTTCGTGCGGGACGTCCCAAGAATCGTGCCACCCTGCTTGCTGATTCCCATGATGTGATGGCGTTCGAGCAGGAAGATGTCGTCGTCGACGAGTCCTTTCCACCCATTCCGGATTCCGAGAAAGTTGAGTTGATGCAATTGGATTCCGCTGAAGACGATGGCGCGGATAACCGCGTTGAGTCCGGGCGCGTCTCCGCCGCTCGTAAGGATGCCAATGGCCATACAACTATCTTGGTGCACTCCAGCACCAGCCGGAACCGAACGAAACCCTCCGCTGGGCACTCGCGGTGAGGACTCGTCGTCAGCTCTCGTCGTCAGTGGAGAAGGTCGACGGGCCTGAACCTGGGTCGTCCTCCTCGGCGGCGAGCTTCTTCATGAGGTCGGCGGCCAGTTTTTTGGAATCGTCGGCATGCTCCGGATCCCATGCTGCCTGTCCACCCTGGTTTGCAAAAGGGTCGAAGTCGGCCATGATGGTCTCCCTCCCATGCTGCCAGCGCTCAATGTGCTGTTGGTGGAGTTTAACCAGCAGCAGGGCCATAGGTAAAGAGTCCTAAGGGGTCGTAGGTCTTTCTCACAGACTCCAGCCTGGCGAAAATATCGGGTGGCCAGGCGCTTTCGAAGTGGGAGCGCGACCGGAAGATGCCGGCAAAATTCACCATTGTCTGGCTTGCGATCCAGGGGGCGAGTGCGGTGGAAAGGGCTCCAGCGGCGGCTGGCAATACTGTCTCGAACAGGGCGGGATCTGGAACGCCAATCGAATAGAGGGTGAATTTGCCAGAGCGTCCTCCAGCTGCGGAACCCTCAGGGACATCGATGTTCGTACACCCGCCCAGATGCCTCAGCTCGGTGATCATGAGCGGAGCCTGCGTGCCCTCACCGACCTGTTCGAGCATGATCGTGGCAAGGTCCTGATCCGCGCCCGACAACACAGCGCCGAAATCCCAGGCGGGAAGCGGCTGTGTCGGGTCACTGTGGATGAGTCCCATCATCGACGTCGGCAGTTGGCCGATCGCATCCACGAGAGCGGGAGCGAGGCGGCGCAGGGGTGCGGCGAGGTGTTCGCCGTCTGCCGCGGTGCCCGGATAGGCGAAACGGAGGGCGATTGCGTGGCGTCCTCGGAGGGGTTCTGGCACAAAGTCGGACGGGGGGAACCGGATAATCGCGACCGACGTAGTGACATCATCCGGCGCGGTCGCGGTCCAGTCGATCCAGCCGCGCAGCACCGTGGCGATGTGGGGTGTGTCGAAAATGAGGGCACCGCCGTGGATGACGGGGAGTTCGACGAGCTCGATGCGCAACTCGGTGACGACGCCGAGCCCGCCCTTTCCGCCGCGGAGCGCCCAGAACAGGTCGGGATTCTCGGTTGCGCTCGCGGCCAGGAACTCTCCTGTCTTCGTGACGATGCGGAACGACCTGGCGTAATCGGAGGTGAAACCATGACTGCGTGCTAGCGGGCCGATGCCGCCGCCGAGAGTGAGTCCGATAGCGCCGACATCGGGTGATGATCCGCTGATAGCGGTGAGCCCGAGAGGAGCCGCAGCGGCCTGCACCGCCTCCCATTTGAGCCCAGCCCCCACCGTCGCGATGTGCGTTTCGGGGTCCACGTGCAGTGTGTCCAGTCGTTTCGTGACGATGAGGAGGCCATCGGTAATGGTGTCTGACGGCCCGTGGCCAGTGGCCAGCACACGAACTGGCAGCTGATGACGTGCTGCGAAGCGCACCGCTTCGACGACATCAGCTTCATGGTTGACGAGCACCGCAACGACCGGGTGATACCGCGTGGCGAGGTTAAATCCACTGACTTCCTCCGTGAAGCCGTCATCATCGGGGGTGAGCACTGCCCCATCAATACGAGAGCGCAGGCCAGAGAGATCGAGTGTCGGATTCACACTTGGATGTTAGACCAGCGAAGTTCACGCGCCCTCAAGAACCGCCATCGCGGCGTTGTGTCCACCGAGACCGCTGACCGCGCCCCCGCGCTGTGCTCCGGACCCGCAGAGGAGGATGCGCTCCCACTGGGTCTCGACGCCCCACCGTTCTGCCGGGGTCGACAGCGGGGCATCGTCCTCGACGAAGGGCCAGGACAGCGGCCCGTGGAAGATGTTCCCTCCCGGCATGCCGAGAGCCTGCTCGAGGTCTCGAGTGGTTTTCGTCTCGATGCAGAGTTCTCCATCCGCATCGGTCATGAGGACGCTCTCAATCGGTTCAGCGAGAACAGAGTTGAGTGACGACAGCACCGCTGCCTGAAGGCTGGATCTCATCGAATCGTTGTTCTCGCTCGTCAACATCCGGTCTGGCGTGTGCAGCGCGAAGACAGTGAGCGTGTGGGCACCTGAGTGCTGGAGTTCCGGTGAAAGGATGCTCGGGTCGGTCAGCGAGTGGCAGTAGATCTCCGCGGGAATCGGGTCGGGAGTATGCCCCGCGGAGGCGCTGTCGTATGCCGTCTGCAGCTGGCTGTAAAGCTCATTGATGTGGAACGTGCCGCCGAACGCTGCGGCTGGGGCGATCGTGGTGTCTCGAAGTCGCGGGAGCCGCGACAACATGAGGTTCACCTTGACCTGTGCACCTTCCGGGCGGGCACCCACTGTCGATGCGCCATTCACGAGGCGCTCGAGTACGTGGGGAGCCACATTAGCCAGCACGGTTGCGGCACCGATCGCATGCTCACGGTCACCGTGGATGTAGTGGACCTCGCCATCCGGGTCGATTCGCGTGACTTCCGCACCGGTGACGATCGTTGCGCCAGCTCGCCGAGCGGCCTCGGCCAGCCCGCTGGTCACCGCCCCCATTCCACCGACGGGAACATCCCAGTCACCGGTCTCGTTGCCGATCACGTGGTAGAGGAAGCAGCGGTTTGCCGCAAGCGTTACGTCATGCGCTTGCGCAAAGGTGCCGATCAGCGCGTCAGTCAAGACAACCCCCCGCACGAGGTCGCTCGCAAACGAGGATTCAATCACCTCACCGATGGGCCGTTCGATGATGGATGACCACAACGCGTCGTCCCCGACGAGGCGACGCGTTTCCGATCTGCGCAGAAGCGGGTCGCAGACGGTGGGAAACAGAGCGCGCGCAAGTCTGGCCGTTCGGCCATAGAAATCTCCCCACGCGATGACATCCGTTCCAGCACCGATGGACGCGAACGATGACGCAGTTGCTGCCGAATCAGAGTTGTCGATGAGTAGCCCCCGGTCGGAGCCCGGCTCAGGGGTGAACGAGGAGTACCGCCGGCGTAGAAGGCGGATATCCAGACCAAGGTCGTCGATGATTCGCCTGGGTAGAAGGCTGACAAGGTATGAATAACGGGACAGGCGGGCCTCGATACCGGCGAACGCTGTGGCAGAGACCGCGGCCCCGCCAACATGGTCGAGTCGTTCAAGTACGGTGACGGGACGACCCGCCTGGGCCAGGTAGGCGGCTGCGACCAGCCCATTATGGCCACCACCAACGATCACGATCTCAGAATGTACAGGCATAACCCGAGCCTAACCAGTACCGGGGTTCCCTCCGCAGTCCCAGACATTGCAAGTATTCTGTTCGGATGGACCGCCGCGAGCTCAACGTGCCCGCGGTGTCCACAGGTATCGCCGATGAGGCTATCGCGACGGTCCAGCGTTGGCTCAGCGTGACGGATGTGATGGTGCCGCCTGCCGAGGTCGCACTTTCGAAGTTGCTCGAAGCTGACGGTGGCCCGCAATTCGCGATCGACTTCATCGACGGTGTTCTTCGGCCCGAGGATTCCGCTGTCGCTGCGGCGAATCTTGAGCGTATCTCCCGGGCCGTGCCATCCAGTGTTCGCTGGCACTCGGAAATTGGAACGCTGCTGGTCGGCGGGTTCGCCCCCCTGCTTCCGTCAGCGATTGTGCCGCTCGCACGGGAAAGCTTCATCCGATCGATCGCTCACCTGTTCGTCCGACTCGACGTTCAGGACCTCGGCAAGCAGCTGACCGAACTGCTCAGGCGAGGTGGAATCAGGCCGACGCTGAATCCGCTGACGGCCACAGCGAGCGGAGACAGAGAAGCCCAGCGGCAGGTCGATGACGTGCGCGAACTCGTCGAACGTTCCGATGTCGACTCGGTGTCACTGCGGCTTTCGGCAGTTCTTGGTCGCATCCGTCACATCGACCTAGAGGCGGAGGTGGAAAGGGCAGTGGAGTTGCTGATACCTCTCTATGAGAGTGCCGGTCGCTCAGAGAGTCCCACGCTCATGGTCCTCGAGGTTGATTCCTTCGCTGAGCTCGAACCCAGCCTGCGAGTGTTCGAGCGAATGCTCGCATTGCAGCCTGACCTCGACATGGGAATATCGCTTCCCGCTTATCTGCCGGATTCACTGCCAGCTCTTCGTCGGGTCATCGATCTTGCCCGCACAAGGCGAGCAGCTGGCGGTGCAAGTGCCACGGTCCGTTTCACCCGCGGAGATCAACTCGGGGAGGAGCGTGCGATTGCCGCATCACACGGGTGGCCCGCAGCGCCCTTCGCGTCACGGGCAGAAATATCGGGCCAGTTCCTGCGCCTTCTTGACTTTTCACTCACACCGGCTCGCACGTCGGCGGTGAGGGTCATTTCTGCCACTGAGGAGCTGTTTGCCACGGCATTCGCCTGGCGGCTCGCGCGATCCCGTGGAGTCGAACGGAGGCTCGAACACGAATTCATCCTCGGGAGCACCTCTCACTACACAGACGCAGTGAAAAGGGACGTTGGAGGAGTCCGGCTCAACGTGCCCGTTGTTCATGCCGGGCAACTTCCTCTCGCGGCGGCGTACCTTGTCCGGCGGATTCGCGACCTCGCAGGTATTGACGGCGGTGTGGCACGTGCCGATTTTCGGGATCCGGAGGAACTCTTCCTTGACGCGCTCGCGGCCTCACGCGTGAAGCCCGTCGCCACGAATCGAACCCAGGAGGCGGTGAGATCCGAGAGTGCGGATTTCACGGTGGCGGCGACAAGAGAATGGGCCAAGGGGGTTCTGGAAAGGGCGAAGAATTCCGCAACGGGCGAGGCGCTTCTTGCTCGCTCGGTAATCGGCAACTCGTCGGAGTTGGAGAAGTTGATCCAGGATGTCGTCTCTGCTGGAGCATCGTGGAGCGAGAGGCGCGGTTCGACGAGAGCCACGGTGGTCGAGAGTGTGGCGGAGGTACTCGCGGAGTGGCGCGGCCTTCTCGTCGAGACCGAGATCAGCGAGAGTGGTGTCACGATGGCGGAGGCCGACGGCGAGGTTACCGTCGCCATCGGACTGGCTCGGCGAGCTGCCTCCAACGCCCGTGAACTCGATTCGGTAACCGACGCCATCGTTGTCCCACCGAAGCTGGTCGTGGTGGTGGTCCCACGCTCGAGCCCGATCACCGAACTGGCGGGAAAGGTCTTCACCGCTCTTGCAGCGGGTAGCGCGGTGATCGTCAAAACGGCACCGGAAACGAGGCGGAGCTCTGCGGTCTTCATCGATACGCTCCTCGCGGGCGGCGTTCCTGCAGGATTGGTTGCGGTCCTCGACGATGAGGGCGACCTCGCGCGTGAACTTCTGAGCGATGCGAGAGTCGACCACATCCTCCACGCGGGCAGTCGACACACCGCAAAACTCTTCCATTCCTGGCGGGCGGAGACGCCACTGTCGTCAACGACTGGAGGCAGGAACTCGATCATCGTCACGCCCAATGCCGACTTGGAGAGCGCTGTTTCCGACATTGTGGACAGTGCCCTCGACCATGCCGGGCAGGCGCCCACGGCGGCAAGCACCGTTATCCTCGTCGGTTCGGTGGGGGAATCCGCCCGGTTCCTCGGCAGGCTGGCGGATGCTGTTGCCTCCGTGCCGGTGGCGGCCCCCGGCACACCGGGTGCGGGGCTGTCTGCCCTGGCGCGGCCTGCTGGTGAGCGGGAGATTGCCCTCCTCGACACCCTCGAAGAGGGTGAAACCTGGAAGGTTCGTCCGCGAAACATGGATGGAAACGGCAGACTGTGGTCGCCTGGCCTGCGCGAGGGAGTCGAGTCTGGCTCGCCGTTCAGGCGCCTGGAGAACCGTGCCCCTGTGCTGGGAATTGTGTGCGCGCACACTCTGGGCGACGCGATCGAGATTCAGAACGCCCTCGGCTTCGGGCTCGCTGCCGGCATCCATTCGCTCGACGCACTCGAGGTGGAGACGTGGATCTCCCAGACGCAGGCCGGGCTTCTGAGCGTCAACCGGTCGATGACGACGGAACTGCGCGCGCGAGTTCCGATGGAAGGCTGGAACCGCTCCGTCGTCGGGATCGCCAGGGCAGAGGGTGGCCAGGATGCCGCGCTCGCGCTCGGTCGGTACGAGCCGGTCTCCAGGGCGCCCGGGACGACGGTCACGCTTGATGGATTGAGTGATCCGGTGGCACGGTTCATTGGCGCTGCGCAGGCAGGGCTGGACTTTTCGGAGTTCGACTGGATTCGTGCCGGAGCCCGCAACGACGAGCTGGCATGGCGGAGCGTGTATGCCACCTCGGAGATTGCGCAGTCCGCGGTCGAGCGAACGATCCGCCGCTACCGACCGCTACCGGTCACCATACGTTTGAGTGAAGGTGCACCTGTTGCACACCTTGTGAGAGTGCTCGCCGCCGCCACTCTTAGCCGGGCGGCAGTTGCCGTGAGCACTCCTGTCCCGTTGCACGACGGCCTCATCACCCTCTTTGGGGAGAGTGATTCCCCGGTGGGGGTTGCGCAAGTTCTCGTCGAATCGGATGCCAGGTGGAGAGCCCGCGTGCAGGCGGGGGATATCGCAACAACCCGTATCCGCCTGATTGGCGGCGAGGCGGTGATTCTCTCGCGCGTGATGCATGGACGTTCAGGGATCGCTCTTCACTCCGCACCGGTGACAACCAGCGGGCGCATCGAGCTTCTCCCGTTCCTGAGGGAGCAGGCGATCTGCATCAATACACAACGCTTCGGCGTTCCCGACCCGATTCTCGCGAAACTCGGGGCCCACTGACTTCCACGCGACTAGCGTGGACACCATGGACCACCCCGAGCAGACGACTCACGGGGTAGGTCCGTGGCCGGGCGAGTTGCCCGTCGGCGACCAGTTCGATCCAGAACTGCTGGAGCGCGGGGACACGCGGAACGTTATCGACCGCTACAGGTACTGGCGCATGGAGGCGATCGTTGCCGATCTCGACGGCCACCGGCATCCGTTTCACGTCGCGATCGAGAACTGGCAGCACGACATGAACATCGGTTCCATCGTGCGCAGCGCGAACGCGTTCGCCGCCGAGACCGTACACATCATCGGTCGACGCCGCTGGAACAAGCGCGGGGCGATGGTGACCGACCGCTACCAGCACGTGATCCAGCATCCGGATGTCGCCACGTTCGCCGAGTGGGCGCGCGCGGAATCCCTCCCCGTCGTCGCCATCGACAACGTGCCGGGCAGCGTCATCATAGAGACGTTCGAATTTCCGAGGCGGTGCATTCTCCTTTTCGGCCAGGAAGGCCCGGGCCTCTCGGCGGAGGCGATCGAGGCTGCGGAGGCGGTTGTAGAGATCAGCCAGTTTGGGTCGACCAGATCCATCAATGCCTCGGCCGCCGCCGCGGTTGCGATGCACGCCTGGGTTCTGCAACACGTGGAGTTTGCTCGTTAACGCTCGATAGAATGGGGTGTAATCCCCCTCCAATCGAAAGGGATATCTGCCATGCCCGCCATCGTGTTGATCGGCGCCCAGTGGGGCGATGAAGGCAAAGGGAAGGCGACCGACCTACTCAGTGACCGCATCGATTATGTGGTCAAGTTCAACGGCGGCAACAACGCTGGACACACGGTCGTTGTCGGCACCGAGAAGTATGCGCTGCACCTCCTGCCGTCGGGAATCCTGACTAAGGGAGTCGTTCCGGTCATCGCCAACGGTGTCGTCATCGACATCTCCGTGCTGTTCGACGAGCTCGATGCGCTCGCAGCGAGGGGCGTCGATGTCTCGAAGTTGAGGGTGAGTGCGAACGCGCACGTCATCACGACCTATCACCGCACTCTCGACAAGGTCACTGAACGGTTTCTCGGCAAGCGGCAGATCGGGACCACCGGCCGCGGCATCGGTCCCGCCTACGCCGACAAGATCAACCGAGTCGGCATTCGCATCCAGGACCTCTTTGACGAGAACATTCTTCGTCAAAAGGTAGAGGCTGCTCTCGACCAGAAAAACCAGCTTCTCGCGAAGATTTACAACCGCCGCGCCATCACCATCGATGAAGTGGCGAACGAGCTTCTCTCCTACGCTGATCGGCTGCGGCCCATGGTGGCGGATACGGCGCTCGAGTTGAATCGTGCGCTCGATGCGGGCAAGACCGTCCTGTTCGAGGGTGGCCAGGCGACGATGCTGGATGTCGACCACGGCACGTATCCGTTCGTGACGTCCTCGAATGCGACGAGCGGCGGTGCGGCGACTGGTTCCGGCGTGGCACCGAACCGGTTCGATCGAGTGATCGGCGTCATCAAGGCGTACACGACACGCGTGGGTGCAGGCCCGTTCCCGACTGAACTCTTCGACGAGTGGAGCGATTTCCTCACCGAAAAGGGCGCCGAGTTCGGTACGACGACCGGCCGCAAACGGCGCACCGGCTGGTACGACGCACCCATCGCGCGGTATGCCTCCCGTATCAACGGCATCACGGATTTCGTGCTCACCAAGCTCGACGTGCTCACCGGCATTGAGAGCATCTCGGTGTGCGTCGCCTACGAGATCGAAGGAAAGCGCGTCGACGAAATGCCGGTGTCGCAGACCGACTTCCACCACGCGACGCCGATCTATGAGACCTTCCCTGGCTGGACCGAAGACATCACGGGTGTGCGCACGTTCGGAGACCTGCCGAAGAACGCGCGCGACTACGTGCTCGCGCTCGAGGCGATGAGCGGTTCCCGGATGTCCGCGATCGGGGTTGGCCCCGGGCGCGACGCGATCGTGGTGCGGCACGACCTCGTCGGCTGAAGTCCGCTCGTTGTTACTACACGACGCTGAATCCCTCCGGCAGCGGGATCCGGCCGGTCAAGGCGAGGAGGAGGGTGTCGCCGCTACCCTGCCGAGACGCAACTCGTGCGGCGAGGGATGCGGCATCCGCGACTGATCTAGTGGGAAGTGTATGAGGGATACCCGTCGCTTTCGAAAGGTCCATCGTGTGAACGACGAGTTCGAAGTTTCGGGTCCGAAGGTATTCGGCGAGCGGGATCGTCCTGCCGCCGTGCACGGAGACAACCCTCCGCACGGGTTGGGCGGCGATGGAGGCAAGGACCCTATCCAGTTGTTGAGTGAGGGAGGCGCCGGGTGCCTCAGTCAAAGAGTTTCCCGCCGCGACGCCTCGCGCGGCGATCGCATCATTGCTGCGCTGGCCCGAGCTGGTTCCGAGAAGGTAGGTTTCAGCATCCGGACATTCTGCGGGACCCGGCGCAGGGTTAGACAGGTATTCGCTCACCGTGGTGATAGCCCGCGAGGTATGTCCGGCAAGGCTGCGAACGGTCCACACGCCAAGACCAGGCAGCTCCCACTGTGCTGGAGTGATCCGTTCAAGCAGTTCAATGAAGGCGCGAGCGGAATCTTCGAACACGGCAACGTTCTTCATGGGATCCATGGTCGCACTCGAACTGTCAGAATCAATGAGTGACCGCACATCGCCCAGAACCCGCAACGCTCACCGGGGTGTTCATCCGGCTGGAACCGCTCGCGGATGCCCATCTTCCCGGCCTCTACGACGCGATCGGTCACCGCTCGGTATTTGAGTTCGGATTCGGCGGCGGTCTGGCGGCGTTCCCAGAGTCGCTGGAGGAATTTCGCCGCTGGGCGGCCGCGCGCAACTCGCCGGAAAACAACCCCTTCGCGGTGATCGTCGTCGGAGGTCCGCGGGACGGCACTGTGGTTGGCACGACGACCCTCGGCGACTTCGACCCCTACCGTGAGGCGACGCATATCGGCTGGACCGCCTACGATCCGCGCGTGTGGGGAACCGCGGTAAACGCCGAAGCGAAACTCCTCATGCTTCAGCACGCTTTCGATGCCGGATTTGGTCGGGTAAAAATCCAGACGGACGTCCTCAACCTGCATTCGCGAGCAGCGATCGCGAAGCTGGGCGCAACGTTCGAAGGTGTTGTCCGGAGGGAGCAGCCGAGGGCCGACGGAACATGGCGAGACACGGCAATGTACTCGGTCATTGTTGACGAATGGCCAACCGTGCGCGCGGGACTGGAGCAAAGACTTGCCGGGTTCGATGGGCGCCCGGTGCTCTTCCGCACGCCGAGGGCGTGACATCCGCGCCGCCGTCGGGTTGTAGTGTCGGCATGTGAACGACGCACTAGCCGGGGCCAGGAGATACGGGATTCTCATCCAATTTCTGGCGATGGGACTCGTGTGGGGTGCAAGCTTCCTGTTCATGAAGGTCGCCCTCGAGGGCGTTTCCTTCACGCAGATTGCATGGTCTCGTGAGATTCTCGGTGCGATCACCCTGGCTCTCTTTATGCTTGTCGGCCGCCATCGGTTGCCCCGCGAACGGATCGTTTACCTCCACTTCGTCGTCATCGCAACCCTTAACTGCGTCATCCCGCACCTCCTGTTCGCGTGGGCTGAGCAGCACATATCCTCGGGGCTCGCCGCCATTTACAACTCGGTGACACCTATCGCCACAGCGATTCTGGTCGCAGTTGCGTTTCGGGTGGAGGTACTGCGCCGGGGACAGATCGTCGGCGTTCTTCTAGGAATTGTGGGTGTCGTGGTCATCATTGCGCCGTGGCAGTTCACCGACCTCAACGCCGACCTCTGGGGCCAAATCGCCTGCATCTGCGCAGCGGTGTCCTACGGGGTGGCGATCGCCTACTTGCGAAAGTTCATCAGCAATCGACCGATCAGCGGGACAACCGTCGCTTTCCTGAACATCGGTACTGCAGCGGTGATCATGCTTCTGCTCACCCCGGTTCTTGCGATCGGCCCTGTGGACCTCTCCTTCACGGTAGTGGGGAGCCTCGTGCTTCTCGGCGCGTTCGGCACGGGTCTGGCCTACGTCTGGAACATCTCAGTGCTGCGAGCATGGGGCCCAACGAACGTGTCGACGGTGACTTACCTCATTCCCGTCGTCGCCGTGATTCTGGGATTCCTGATCCTGGGAGAAACGCTCTCCTGGCACGAACCGGTCGGTGCAGTGCTCGTGCTCATCGGAATCCTCTTCACCCAGGAGCGGGTGAAGGTCCGTTGAAGGTCATCCGCACTTCCGGGGCAGTAACCTCGTAGCATGTCCGAACACCACGACGCGATTGACGACGCCGACACGCAGCGAGAACTCGAGAGGTTCCGGTTAAGCATCGACAACATCGATGCAGCGCTCGTTCACCTCCTCGCTGAGCGATTCCGGTTCACTCAACAGGTGGGCAGGATGAAGGCCAGGCGTGGACTTCCGCCGTCCGATCCCGAACGGGAGAAGGTGCAGATCGCCCGACTGCGGGCGCTCGCCGTCGATAGCCATTTGGATCCCGCGTTCGCTGAAAAGTGGTTCAACTTCGTGGTCGCCGAAGTCATCCACCACCACGAACAGATCGCCTCGACAGGCACCATCGAAACCCAGCAGTAGTGCCGTCCTGGGATCCGCGCGAACTCCCCTCGCAGGAGGGCAGGACCTTCGTCGTGACCGGTGGCAGTTCAGGAATCGGCTATTTCGCCGCGGAACAACTTGCGGAGGCCGGTGCAACAGTCGTCATCGCTGCACGCTCACAGGAGAAAGCCGACTCTGCGGCGGCATCCATCACGAGACGCACTCCGGATGCGCGCGTCGAATTCCTGCACTTGGATCTCGGCTCCCTGGCCTCGGTGCGGGAGGCGGCGGCAGAACTCCGCGCGCGCGATCGACTGGACGGACTGCTGGAAAATGCAGCGGTCATCCTTGCCGGCCGGAAGCGACTGGTCACGGCGGATGGCCACGAACTCACATTTGGAACCAACCATCTTGGCCACTTCGCCCTCACGGCGCTGACTTTTCCAGTGCTCGCGCGTACGCCAGGAAGCCGGATCATCACGATGGGCAGCGGGGTTACCAAGCTCGTGGCTCTTCACGCCGAGGACCTTCAAAGTGAGAAACGGTACTCCTCATTCGGTAGTTACGGGCAGTCCAAGCACGCCACGCAATCGTTCGGTTTCGAACTCGACAGGCGCCTGCGGGCGGCGGGCAGCGCCGTCATCTCGCTTGTCGCTCATCCGGGTAGCGCCCAGGACGGGCTTAGCCCCTACCGCCGCGGAGTGAATGAACCGTCAGTACTGCAACGAATGAGGGCGGGCATCACCTTTCCCGCGGGAGGGAGCAAGGAGGCCGCAGCATGGCCGCTCGTGCGCGCCGCGATCGATCCGGATGCCGAGGGCGGCCAATACTGGGGTCGAACGACGCCCATCGGTGGACGTCCCGTGCTGAACACCCCCGAGTCGTCGAGTCACTCCGTCGAATTCGGTGCCGGGCTCTGGTCGCTGTCCGAAAATTGGACGAGCATCGGATTCTCGGTGTAAAAATGAAAGATCCGCGAATTTCTGCACAATGAGCGTAGTTCTTCCCGTATTGCCGCACTGAGGGGGCTGCCGTATTGGGAGCCAAGGTCCGTGAATTTGCAATTGCATGCTGTCGAAATTGACAGAATCGGCTGTTGTGTTTGACGCCCGGTCATCGGGCTTTAACGCGCGCGGGTCACATGCAGTGATAACCGCCAATCGACGCCTCGAGGTGGGGGAGTATTCGTGAAGGACCCGCATCTGCGACTATCTCAGGCGGTACTGACAATATTGGTATACTCAGAGTATGACTACCACGATTAAGGTCAGTCACGGGTTGCGAGACCGATTGAAGATGCAAGCAGCCCGCGATGGCCTGACCTTAGGCGCCCATCTGGCTCGTCTCGCCGAGGCGGATGACCGCGCACGCAGGTTGAGCGACCTCAAGGCTGCGATCGCCGACACCTCTGACAATGACGCTGCACTCTACTCAACCGAGACCGCCGAGTGGGAGCGCACCGAACTTACCGACATGACAGGATGAGCGATCTGGACCTTGAGCAGGGCGTAATTGCCTGGGCAACACTTGAGCCCGTGCGTGGCCGAGAGCAAGGAGGCCATCGCCCCGTCCTCGTGATCTCCTCGACGGGTTACCTCGACGCTGTCTCCTCGCTGGTGATCATTCTTCCGATATCGACGGTCGATCGAGGATGGCCAAACCACATTGCCGTTGACGGGCCGAGTGGCCTCGAACGTCCGTCGTGGATCATGAGCGAACAGCCCCGCACCCTCTCGCGCGATCGGATCACCGGGATCGCCGGACATGTTTCCCAAAAATGTCTTAACGCCACGCAGCTGTGGCTTCGGGACTTTCTCGACCTCTAGCCCAACCCCCGAACGAACATCCGTCGGTATCGCACACAGCACCGCGTGAACCCAATGTTCGACTCACAGGCACCCGTCTCGCAGAGGGACCGGCTTGCGGGCACCTTCACGCTGCATCGTTCGATGACCGCGCGGAGATTTATGGGCCGAAGATGACCTCGGATGAGCATGTTTCGTTCGCGACCGAAATGAGTAGCGCTGATAGGCGCGTTGGGAGGTCACGTGGCCCGAACTTTGTTCCCTCAGATGCGGCTTGGTACATTTCGGGAGTCGACCACCACCTAGTGTCGAAGATCCCTTCTCGTGTCGGATAGCCCTCTGCGGTGGCGATGACTCCAGGTGTTGGGTCAAAGTGTGGAACCCGAACCAGGAAGACCTCGTTGATCACTCCCGAGAAGCCTTGGATCCGCAACTCATCCAATGGCAGATGCTGAACCCAAGCGGTCGCAAACTTGACGCCGCGTGGCAGGATCAAGCCGAGTTCTTCGTGGAGTTCGCGGGTGAGTGCACCGATCGCACTCTCTCCGTCCATAATCCCGCCCCCTGTGCGGTCCATACGGTCCCGCCTGTGAAGGTGTGTTCAACGAGAAGGATGCGGTCACTCTCGTCCAGAAGCAATGCGCGAGATGAGCGACGCTGCGGCAGTGGAAAATCCATATGGTAATACTCGGTGGTTAGTCGAATGAGCGGCAACCTCGACAATGCCGGTTCTCATCGGATCCATTGATGAACGGGCAGCGCGCCCGCCAAGTGGACGCAGGCTAAATCCACTTTGCTACGGAAATTAGTTGCATCTAATATTAGGCTCAGCTAATATTAAGTTATGAACGTCGACTGGTCTTGAGAGTTCGACCGGCAGTTGGGCCGGCTGGAGGGCGACGAAACCGACCGAGGCAGACAGACTTTTGACCTGTTTACGTTCATGTTGAAACGGCTGCGGGCGTTGGATCAGATACCGGACGAGGATTCGGCAATGATCAAGCGAGTGCGGCAGTCCCGCAAGAATCAAGTGTGGCGTGTGTCTCATCCGTACGTCGAAGGGATTGCGTTGCGGCTGATCTGCTGGTTTCCACCAAACGATGACCAGATTGTCGTTGCACTGTTTGCCGGTGATAAAGCGGGAATGGGCGACGTATTTTATGACACGGTCGGCACGAGGGCTGATCAAGCGATTGAACGATGGTTAGAGGAGACGAGCTCATGAGTGAAAAGGAATTCATCCGCGGCAATGATCGGATTGATCAAATGCTGCAACGGCCAGGAACTGCCGAGGTAGTTGCAAATCTTGAACAGCAGGCGGATGTGCTTGACCGCGTCCATGCGATGAGCCTGGCAATGGTCAGAGAGGCCGGGAAGCACACACAAGCTGAGATCGCGCGCACACTAAATATGACACAGGGGTCCGTGTCGCAGATGGAGCGACGAGACGACATGCTGCTATCCACCCTGCGAAACTACCTCACCGCAACCGGGGCAGAGAATCCAAGGATTCTGGTGACTATCAACGGTCAAGACATAGCCCTAGATATCTGACGGCTTGGCTTTATCCGGGCACAGTCGTTGTCTTTGTGCCTGCAACTCGAAGCTGATACAAGGGGGACGGTCTTACTGGTGTCCGTAGGAGGATCGGCCAACGGGACTATCATTTCCCAACAAACTCAAAATGTTCGCTTCATATGGCGGCTGTTACATCACCAGGCCGACGACGCTAAAGAACCTTGCGGGCAGGTAAGCAGTTGTACTTTAAAACCGTTACATGTAACATAAATGTATGGCAAGCACACGAGAGCGAGTCCGCGAACATCGGCAGCGCTTGAGGGAGCAAGGGCTTCGTCCGATCCAGATCTGGGTGCCCGACGTTCGCGCTCCCGAGTTCGTCGCGGAAGCTCACCGCCAATCGACCCTGATCGCGGCCAGTGAGCACGAAGCGGATGATCAGGCCTTCGTTGACGCCATATCGGTGGATTGGGATGACGAAGCGGAACCCGCCGAATGAGGCGAGGCGATATCTGCATCGCTGCGGCGAGAGGCGCCTATACCGGGAAGCCACGACCGGTGGTTGTCGTCCAGGATGATCGGTTCGACGGCACAGCTTCGGTCACGGTTTGTCCTCTGACGAGTAATGATGTTCAAGCGCCGCTGAGTCGGATTCCCGTTCAACCGACGGCGACCACAGGGATTGAGCACCGGAGCTACATCATGGTCGACAAGATAACGACCATGCCGCGAGCAAACGTGAGTGATCGTCTTGGACGACTAGAAGACTCCGACCTTGTTCGACTTGATCGCGCACTTGTGGTGTTTCTCGGTCTTGCCGACTGACCTTCCGCCGCCGACATCCATTCCGTCGCATTATTAAATCGGTCTAAGCGGCCGGAGCACACCCATTTTCGATACCCTGCAGGCACCCTGTGGGGCTGAGATCAGCTTTCCTTTGCACCATGATGAGCACTCGAATTTGCATGCAGGAGAAGCATCCGTGTGCGGGTTGACTTATAGCCCCAGCACGCGACGCAGCCCGCGATCGACCTCATCAAGGAGACTGACGGGAAGTCGCGCAGCAGGAGGTTGCTGGGTAGTGCGGTCAGAATGGGGGGCGCACGACACCCATGTTCACACGCCCGGATCTCATTACCTCAAGGGGCTCGAGTCACACTGAGGAGTTTGCGCGCGGTCTGTGGTCACGTTCCGAAAACTGGACTGGCACCTCGTCCACCGCCTGACGCCTGTAGAACGGGGTCAGGCGAAACGCGAGGGCAGGGTGGCGGTGTGGGTTCCGCTCAGCTCGTTGATCCCGATCGTGAACACGTCCTGAATTTCGAGCGTTGGCGTGAGCTTGTCGGTCACCCCAATGCGCAGGACCGGGTAACCGCGTCCCTCGCAGAGCCCTTGGAACTTGACGTCGTCTTCGCGCGGCACACTCACGATGACGCGGCCGGTGGACTCACTGAACAATGCCGTGGTCACATCCACGCCGTCACGGTCGAGGACTTCCCCCAGCCACACCCGCGCTCCCACGCCGAAACGGAGCACGCTCTCGGCGAGCGCCTGCGCCAGTCCGCCGTCCGAAAGATCGTGGGCTGACGCGATGAGAGACTCGTGCGCGCCAGCAGACAGCAAAGCTGCGAGTTTTTTCTCCTGGCCGAGGTCAACTGCGGGGGGCCTTCCGCCGAGGTGGCCGTGCACGGTACCCGCCCAGGCCGAGCCGTCGAGTTCCAGGGATGTCGTGCCGAGAAGGTAGATGTTGTTGCCTTCGTCCTGCCACCCACTCGGTATTCGGCGGGCCACGTCGTCGATGATGCCGAGCACCGCGACGACCGGTGTTGGATGGATAGGCACATCACCGGTCTGGTTGTAGAAGCTCACATTGCCGCCGGTGACCGGAATCTCCAGCTCAAGGCATCCGTCGGCCAGCCCTTCGACGGCTCGGGAGAATTGCCACATGACCTCGGGGTTCTCTGGCGAGCCGAAGTTCAGGCAGTCTGAGACAGCCGCGGGTGTCGCGCCGGTCACCGCAACGTTGCGGTACGCCTCGGCGAGAGCCAGGCGGGCGCCCTCATATGGATCGAGCTGGGCGTAGCGCCCGTTTGCATCCGCAGCGAGCGCAAAACCAAGACCGCTGTCCTCGTCGACGCGGACCATACCGCCATCGTCGGGGAAGCTGAGAGCAGTATTGCCCCCGACATAGCGGTCGTACTGGTCAGTGATCCACGCCTTTGAGGCGAGATTCGGTGAGCCGAGCAACTGCAGGAACTGCTCGCGCAGAACCGCGGGCTCACCCGACCGTGGCAGCGCGGATGCCGAATCGGCCTGCAGCGCGTCGATCCACGTCGGGTAGGCCACTGGTCTCTCGTAGACGGGCCCGTCGATTGCGACCGTGCGAGGTTCGACGTTGACGATCTCCTCGCCATGCCAGTTGATGATGAGCCTCTCGGTGTCGGTGACTTCCCCGAGCACGCTCGATTCGACATCCCATTTCCCCGTCACGGCAAGGAACGCGTCAAGCTTGTCCGGCCGCACGATTGCCATCATCCGCTCCTGGCTTTCGCTCATCAGGATCTCTTCGGCGGTCAGCGTGGGGTCGCGCAGCAGCACACGGTCAAGTTCGATGAACATCCCGCCGTCGCCGTTCGAGGCGAGCTCGCTCGTCGCGCAGCTGATGCCGGCAGCGCCGAGGTCCTGGATGCCCTCCACGAGTTCGGCGGCGAACAGCTCCAGGCAGCACTCGATGAGCACCTTCTCTGCAAAGGGGTCACCCACTTGAACGGCCGGGCGTTTTGTGGGGCCGCCTTCCGAGAACGTGTCCGAGGCGAGGATCGAGGCCCCGCCGATCCCGTCGCCACCCGTTCGCGCACCGAATAACACGACCTTGTTGCCGACCCCGCGGGCGTTGGCGAGATGCAGGTCTTCGTGCCGGAGCACGCCCACGGCAAGAGCGTTCACGAGCGGATTGTCCTGATAGCAGGAGTCGAAGTAGGTTTCCCCGCCAATGTTCGGCAGACCGAGGCAGTTGCCGTAGAAACTAATCCCGCCCACGACGCCGTGCACGACGCGCGCCGTATCCGGATGGTCGATGGCGCCGAAGCGGAGCTGGTCCATCACGGCGACCGGTCGAGCGCCCATCGAGATGATGTCGCGGACGATGCCGCCGACACCGGTCGCGGCACCCTGGAAAGGTTCAATGAACGACGGATGGTTGTGGCTTTCGACCTTGAACGTCACGGCCCAGCCCTCGCCAATGTCGACAACTCCGGCGTTCTCGCCGATCCCCACCATGAGCTTCTCGCGCATCTTCGGCGAAACCTTCTGCCCGAACTGCCGAAGGTAAATCTTCGAGCTCTTGTAGGAGCAGTGCTCACTCCACATGACGGAGTACATGGCGAGTTCGCCACTTGTCGGCCGACGGCCGAGGATCTCGCGGATGCGCGCGTATTCGTCCGCTTTCAGGCCGAGAGCCGCATAGGGCTGCTCACGGTTGGGCGTCACCATGGCGTTGGCGACGGTGTCGGGATCCGGGCGGTGAGGGAGAGGCGTAGCAGGCACCGGCCGGTGGCTCCTTAGTTTGGGGGCGTTCCGTACGGTGTCATCTTATCCGAGCCCCAAGCACCCTTCTTTGGCGGGTCACTCTAGGGCAGGTCAGGCGTCCCGATGGATATTGAGCGCCTGCTCCACCGAGGTGATGAGCTCGCGGAAGCGCACCCTTTCGTCTCCGTCGTAGTCTGCAGCGGCCACCGATGCCTCGAGCCTGCTGCACTGGGAGCGCACAGCTTCGAGGTGCACGAAGTCCTCGGTATTGAGCGCCACCTCCCGCAGCAGCAGGAAGA
>JBDTCD010000026.1:0-5232 GCA_039923755.1 Terrimesophilobacter sp.
CTCGGCTTCGACAGGACCTCCGGGATGCCGGCGTTGACACGGCGGTGACCGAACTCGGACTGCCTGACGAGTTTCTCCCGCACGGTTCCCGCGCGGAGATCCTCGAGATTGCCGGGCTCACCGCAAAGAAGATTTCGCGGGATGTCGTCGATCAGGTATTGGGCAACCGCATCCCGGTAGCCCGCCCATTACCGGCTGATTCGGATGCGCCGTCGCACCCTTGGTTACGTGACGCCGCGGATCGGCGGGGTGTGGAAGGTCGACCCGAACACCCGCTCTGACGCACCAACGCGGTCGAGGTAGGGGGTCGCGCCGCCCATCTGGAACGGCCAGCCGGCACCCAGCAGCAGGCACAGGTCGATGTCCTCAGGGGCGGAGACGACGCCATCCTCGAGCATGCGGTGGATCTCGTCGGCGAGGCCATCTTCGATTCTGCGAAGGATCTCCGCGCTTGTCAGGGGTGCACCCGTCATGGGCGAGTCCTTCCGAGCGCTCGAAACGATCTCGACGGCCTTCTTGTCGAATCCGGTGACCCTGCCTTTGCGGTCGCGGTCGAAGATTTTTCCGTATTCCGCAAGCTTGTGCAGGTTGTCGCTGCCGAAGAACCGGTCCGGGTACGCGGCGTGATGGGTGTCCAGCACATGCGCACCCACCGTGAGGCCGACGAGTTCGAGGAGTTCGAACGGCGTCATTGGCAGCCCGAATGGCTTGATGGAGTCGTTGACGACGTCGAATGGGGTGCCGGTGTCGACAGCGTGCATGGCCTCGCCGAGCAACTTGGCGAGGATGCGGTTGACGACGAACCCTGGGGTGTCGGCGGTGATGACAGCGTTCTTGTAGAGTGCGGCCGCCGTCACCATCGCGGTGCTGAGCGTTTCATCATCTGTCTTCGGGGTCTTCACGACCTCCACGAGTGGCATGACGGCAACCGGGTTGAAGAAGTGGAAACCGACAAGTCGTTCCGGATGTGCGAGCTTGGCACCAATCTGCTCCACGTTCAAGGATGAGGTGTTTGTGGCGAGCACTGCAGTGTCAGAAATGTATTTCTCGACGTCGGCGAACACATCCTGTTTGACGCTCAGCTCCTCGAAGACTGCTTCGATGACCCAGTCGCAGTCGGCGAAATCCGCCTTGTCCGTTGTTCCGGTCACGAGCGCGTTCAGGCGATTCGCTTCGTCGGGGGAGATGCGCTTCTTCTGCAGTAGTGTGGCAATCTCGCCACGGATGTAGTCCAGTCCCTTGTCGACTCGCGCCTGGTCGAGATCCGTGATGACGACAGGAACCTTGAGCCGGCGTACGAACAGAAGCGCGAACTGGCTTGCCATGAGGCCGGCACCGATCACCCCAACCTTGGTGACCGGTTTTGCGATGGCTTTGTCCGGGGCTCCTGCGGGCTTCTTGGCGCGTTTTTGGATGAGATTGAAGGAGTAGATGCTCGCACGGAATTGGTCGCCCGTGATGAGCTCGGCCAGTGCGTCGTCTTCTGCCGCGAATCCCGTCGCGCGGTCGGTGTTCTTGGCGGCTTTGAGTAATTCGAGTGCAGCGTAGGGTGATTTCGCCACCGTGCCGATGCGGCTTTCCAGCATTTTCTTTGCCATGCTGATGGCGATATCCCAGGTGACTGCACGTTCGATCTTCCCAGGCTCGTTCGTGCGCTTGACTTTTGTACGGCCGGAGATCACCTCGTCCGCCCAGCGAATCGAATCCTCCAGGAATGTGGCAGGGCTGAACATGATGTCCGCGATCCCAAGGTCGAGGACTTCCTTCGCCTTGAGCGTTCGGTTGTTCTTGAGCGGGTTCTCAATGATGACCTTGAGGGCGTTTTCAATACCGATCAGATTCGGCAACAGCCAGGCGCCACCCCAGCCCGGGATAATTCCGAGGAACACTTCAGGAAGCGCGAGCGCAGGGATGGAACTGTCCACGGTGCGGTAGTTCGCGTTAAGCGCGATCTCGACGCCGCCGCCAAGTGCGAGTCCGTTAATGAAAACGAACGAGGGAACGCCAAGGTCGTGCAGCGCCCCGAGTGAGGCGTGTCCCTGTTGGGCCAACTGCTTTGCAATCGCTGTGCTGGGGATGTCGCTCGCATTCGTCAGGTCGGCCCCTGCCGCAAGGATGTACTGTTTACCGGTTACCGCGACACCGTCGATCTCACCTCTGGTGGCCCTCGCCTTTAGCTCCGCGAGCGTTTCGGCGTATTCCTTGAGGGAAAGCGGCCCGAGAGTGTTCGGTCGCGTGTGATCTCGGCCGTTATCGAGTGTGACGAGGGCAAGAGTCTTGCCGCCTGAAATTGGGATATCCCGGACGAACGAGTGGGTGACCACTTCATCCGACGACAGCGCGAGGAGTTCGTCAAAATTTTGCACTGCTGCGTCATGTGCCGTGGCATCCTTCGCCATGATCACTTCCTGCTTCCGTTGTCGTGGCTCCCGCTGTAGTGGGGGTTCTCCCAAATGACAGAGCCACCCTGACCGAGCCCCACGCACATGGCGGTGAGCCCGTAGCGCACCTCTGGATGCTGCTCGAACTGCCGGGCGAGTTGGATCATCAGCCGTACACCGCTCGAGGCCAGCGGATGACCGATCGCTATGGCACCGCCCCACAGGTTCACTCTCGGATCGTCGTCATCGATACCGAAGTGGTCGAGAAGGGAAAGCACCTGCACGGCGAACGCCTCATTGAGCTCGAACAGTCCGATGTCGTCGATAGTGAGTCCGGCCTTGCGCAGCGCCTTCTCGGTGGAGGGAATCGGGCCGATTCCCATGATTTCCGGGTCGACACCAGCGAAGGCGAAACTCACCATGCGCATTTTCGGCGTCACACCGAACTCGCGAGCAGCATCGGCACTCGCGATGATGCTCACTGTGGCGCCATCGTTCAAACCCGAAGAGTTGCCAGCGGTGATCCTCCCGTGCGGCCGGAACGGGGTCTTCAGCGCCGCAAGACCCTCCATCGTCGTCTCGGGGCGGGGAGCCTCGTCGCGCTCGGCGAGTCCCCATCCGGTATCGCTCTTGATCGCGACCGGGATCAGGTCGGGCTGGATATTGCCCTGTTCGTAGGCGCGGGCAAGCTTGTGCTGACTATTCATCGCGAACCGGTCGGAGCGCTCTTTCGTGAGCTGTGGGAAGCGATCGTGGATGCGCTCTGCCGTCGCCCCCATGCTGAGGGCGTCAGCGCCGACAAGCTTCTCGGCGACGAACCTGGGATTCGGGTCTGCACCGGAACCCATCGGGTGGTGCCCCATGTGCTCGACGCCGCCGGCAATCGCGACGTCGTACATTCCGAATCCGATCGCTCCGGCGACAGTCGTTACCGAGGTCATGGCGCCTGCGCACATGCGGTCGATGGCGTAACCGGGAACAGACTTGGGTAGGCCCGCAAGCAAAGAAACAGTTCGGCCGAGCGTAAGACCTTGGTCGCCCTGTTGGGTTGTCGCGGCAATGGCAACGTCATCGAAACGATCTCGCGGGATGCCTGAATTGCGCTCCAGGAGCCCGATCAAGGCTTTCGTGATGAGGTCGTCAGCCCTCGTCTGCCAGTACATTCCCTTTTCGCCTGCACGACCAAACGGGGTGCGAACCCCGTCCACGAAAACGACGTCGGATCTTTCCGCCATGACGACTCCCTGCTAGTGATGACACTTCGATCCTAGGCTGGCGCACTTTGCACCGGGAATCCTTTGATTCTTTCTACGAGGACGCTGGGTCCGAGTCCTCGACGGTTTGGCTGGCCTCAACAAAGGCATTGACGATCACGGGTGCGGTCGCGTCACGCTGCCACGGGCGAGCGCCACCCGTTGCGAGCATGGTTCGAACGCTGTCCACGGTGAGTGGTTCGGGTGGCTCCCAGGCGACCTGGCGCAGCAATTCCGGGGTGAGGAGGTTCTCTACCGGTATGGACAGCTCCTCGGAAAGTTTGGCAAACGCAATACGGGTCGCCTTGATTCGGAGATCGGCTTCCGGGCGACGATCAGACCACGCGCGGACGGGCGGGACTGAATCGCCGGGGATCCGCATCCGGGGCAATTCTTCGAGGGCCATTCCCGTCTCGATGGCAGCCCACCACCGCGGAAGCTGCGTCCTGCTCGCTCTCCCGTTGAATTCCTTCAATGCTGCGAGATCGCGCTTGGTCGGCGGGAGAACCTTCGCCGCAGCGGTGATCGAAAGATCGGGGAGGAGTCGCCCAGGAGCAGTATCGATTTCTCGTGCGTAATCGTCGCGGGCGAGCCAGAGTTCCCGCGCAACCGCAAGGCTGCGTGGCTGCCGCAGTGAGTGCAGCCCGGTGAGCCGCCGCCAGGCTTCCGGGTTGAAAGGCTTCGCCTCCCTCGTGAGCGTCGCGGCAAATTCCTGCCGCGCGATCTCGGTCTTGTGATCCTTGTCAAGGAGCTCAGCGACAGCATCGCGGAGATCGACGAGTAATTCAACGTCGAGGGCCGCATAGACGAGCCACGACTGGGGGAGAGGCCGCGTCGACCAGTCTGCAGCCGAATGCTCCTTGGCGAGGTGGATGCCAAGGAGTTCCTCGACGACCGAACCGAGTCCGACCCGCTGCAGGCCAGCGAGACGTGCACCGAGCTCAGTATCGAAAATCGTGTCCGGTTCCAGCCCGACTTCGCGGAGGCACGCAAGATCCTGGCTCGCCGCGTGCAGTACCCACTCGACGGAACCGATCGCCTCCTGAAGCTCCCCGAACTCGCCAATGGCCGGTGGGTCGAAGAGAAAACTTCCTGCCCCGCGCCGGAATACCTGAATCAGGTAGGCACGCTGCGAATATCGATAGCCGGAAGCGCGATCGGCATCGATCGCAATCGGTCCGGTTCCTTCGGCGATGGATTCAACTGCGGTCAAGAAGCCTCTGCGGGAATCAATGACGTCGACAGGGTCGTGTGGGGCTTGCTCTACCGTCACGTGGTCCCGCGCCTCGCCGACAGAAGCGCAACGCCGTCGGGGGTGGGAGGAAGCCCTGCAATCATGCACACGAGGTCACCCCAGCCTTCGACGTGTGCGGCGATCGCATCATCCGTCGGGGTCCAGCTGGCGCGCAATTCCAACTGTGCGCCGTCGCCCTGCTCGGCAAGCCCTCCGAATCCGGTGGAGAGGATCTTGGTGGCAGTGCCAGAGGGCACGGTGAAGGAGGCGCCACGGGATTCGAGTGCGTCGATGAGCCAGGACCACGCAACATCCGCCAGGAAGGGGTCGATTCCGATGTCTGTTTCCAGCGGTGCCTGTGCGA
>JBDTCD010000027.1:0-6785 GCA_039923755.1 Terrimesophilobacter sp.
GGTAGACGAACCACACCAGCGTGGCCGCGAGCACGACCATGATCGCCGAAAGGATGAAATGCAGACCCACGATGTAGGACTCCAAGCTCGACAGCACCGTGATTCCGCCGATTCCCGCCTGCACAAGCACGAGAATTCCGAGGGTAAAGCTTAACCAGAACAGTTCCGGTCGTGTCGTGCGGAGGCGCACGAGGAACAGGAACGTCACCAGCGCGACGATCGCCACTATGCCGCTCATCATCCGATTCGAGAACTCGACAAGGGCGTGGTAGCCCAGCTCGGGCGTGGGGATAAGCGATCCCGGCGTGCACTGAGGCCAGGTGGGACATCCGAGGCCCGATGCCGTTAAGCGCACCGCACCACCAGTCCCGACAATGATGATCTCCGTTGCAAGCGACGCCCACGCTAAAATTCGCACCCATCTGCTCACCGTCACGCACTCCTCACACTGACAACCAGCCACGTAGGGCAGGCTGCCCTAGCATTCCCGCCGCAGGTCTGTAGAATCGAATCATCAAGGGCGAGTGGCCGGAGGATTTTCCCGCGCACGTGTGCCCGGCAAGGATGCCGGAGTCTTCGCCCAGTCTAGGCAGGCGGATCTCGACGCGCGTGCCGAAACACGTGCATGGATCCGCAAGGACGAAACCCAATGTCCGCAGGGAATGGCTCGATGTCCGAGTGGGTTAGACGAAACAGAGAACGCTGCAGTGAACAGAGAGGTGGAACATGTCAGACGTACTGATCAACCGACCTGAACTCGAGAAGCTCGGCGTCTATGAATTCGGTTGGGCCGATTCGGATGCCGCGGGGGCCAGCGCGCGCCGCGGGATCGACGAAGAAGTTGTCACGGACATCTCCCGACTCAAGAACGAACCGGAGTGGATGCTGAAGAACCGTCTCAAAGGACTCAGCATGTTCCTGCGTAAGCCCATGCCGTCGTGGGGCGCAGACCTCTCGGGCATCGACTTCGACAACATCAAGTACTTCGTGCGCTCCACCGAAAAGCAGGCACAAACCTGGGAAGACCTTCCCGACGAAATCAAGAACACTTACGAGCGCATCGGGATCCCGGAGGCGGAGCGGTCTCGACTGGTCGCCGGAGTGACCGCTCAGTACGAGTCCGAGGTGGTGTACCACCAGATTCGCGAGGACTTGACGGCACAGGGCGTCATCTTCACGGACACGGATACCGCGCTGCGCGAACATCCCGAGTTCTTCGAAGAGTATTTCGGCACGATCATCCCCGCTGGGGACAACAAATTCGCTGCCCTCAACACTGCAGCGTGGTCGGGTGGCTCTTTCGTCTACGTTCCTCCCGGTGTGCACGTGGAGATTCCACTTCAGGCATACTTCCGCATCAATACGGAGAACATGGGCCAGTTTGAGCGCACGCTCATCATTGCGGACGAGGGCAGTTACGTTCACTACATCGAAGGTTGCACCGCTCCGATCTACACAACCGACTCCCTGCACTCTGCGGTCGTGGAAATTGTGGTCAAGAAAAACGCGCGCGTTCGCTACACGACCATCCAGAACTGGTCGAATAATGTCTACAACCTCGTCACCAAGCGTGCCATCGCCCACGAGGGAGCGACCATGGAATGGGTTGATGGCAACATCGGCTCAAAGGTCACGATGAAGTACCCGTCAATTTACCTCGTCGGTGAGCACGCCAAGGGGGAGACTCTCTCCGTGGCGTTCGCCGGCCCCGGTCAGCACCAGGATGCCGGTGCGAAGATGATCCACCTCGCCCCGTACACACAATCATCGATCGTGTCGAAGTCGATCGCGCGCGGTGGCGGACGTTCAGGGTATCGCGGTGAGGTTCGGGTCGGCGAAGGTGCCCACCATTCGTCGAACTCAGTGATGTGCGATGCGCTGCTGGTCGACACAATTTCGCGTTCCGATACCTATCCCACGGTGGACATCCGCGAAGACAACGTCCAGATGGCCCACGAAGCGACGGTTTCCCGCGTGAGCGCTGAGCAGCTGTTTTACCTGATGTCGCGTGGGATGACCGAGGTGGAGGCCATGGCGATGATCGTTCGTGGTTTCATCGAGCCCATCGCGCGGGAACTTCCCATGGAATACGCCATGGAACTGAACAAGCTCATCGAGATGAGCATGGAAGGATCCGTCGGCTGACCATGCTCGACCATTCGAAACTCATGTCGAAGCAGCACAGCGACGGCGGATGGGGTCTCGTCCCGATCCAAAGTCGGGCTGGCCGATTCTCTTCATACGATGTTGCCGACTTTGAGCCGGTGAGCGGGTTTGAGGCGGAGTGGAAATACACCCCGATCAAGTCTCTTGGCGCACTCTTGGATGGCAACCTGGATGGTAGCCGCTACGACTACACGCTTCAGGTTTCCGACGAAGGCAGCGGCAGGATCACCGCGGGATGGGCGCCGCGAACGGATGCGCGCGTAGGGTCGGTCAGCACTCCGGAGGAGCGCGGGTCAGCGAACGCCTGGACTCATTTCAATGACGCGCTCGTCATCACGGTATCCGGTGACGAACACGCGGAGGCCAGAATCGAGCGCACGGGACTCGGTTCGGCGGCCCGCGCAGCACACACCATCATCGAAGCCAAACCCCGTAGCCGAGGCGTGGTTATCCTGGACAATTCAGGCGATGCGCTGCTCAGTGAGAATGTCGAGATCACGGTCGGAGACGGAGCGCGGCTTACCGTTGTGAGTGTGCAGGATTGGGCGCACGACGGCATCCACCTTGCGAACCATTTTGCGAAGATCGGGCGCGACTCGTTCCTGAAGCACGTAATCGTCTCGCTGAGCGGGTCCATTGTGCGCGTCAACACAAACGTTCACCTTATTGGCGATGGCGGCGACACCGAACTGTTCGGTGTGTACTTCGCAGACGCAGGCCAGCACTTCGAGCAACAGGTGTTCATCGATCACGACGCTCCGCACACTAAGTCGCGGGTGAGTTATCGCGGAGCCCTCCAGGGCAAGGACGCCCGCGCGGTATGGATCGGTGATGTGCTCATTCGCCCGAGCGCACCGGGAACCGACAGTTATGAGGAAAATCGCAACCTCCTGCTGACGGAGGGGACCCGCGCAGACTCGGTGCCCAACCTGGAAATCGAGACCGGCGACATCGCCGGTGCAGGACACGCGAGCGCGAGCGGACGATTCGATGACGAGCAGTTGTTCTACCTGCAGTCTCGCGGCCTGCCCGAGGAGGAAGCCCGACGGCTCGTGGTCCGCGGATTCCTGTCGGCGATCATCCAGAAGATTGGTGTGCCGGCAGTTCAGGAAAGGCTGGAGAGTGCCATCGAGGTCGAACTCCGCGAGAGTACCTCGGAGCGTGCACTGTGACCCCGGTGAGGATCTGTTCTGCCGATGAGATCGAGCTCACCTCCGCGGTGCGCGTGGTCATCGACGATCAGCCCATTGCCTTGGTGAAGGACTCCTCCGGTGAAATTTTCGCCATCGGCGACACCTGCACGCACGGCGATATCTCGCTCTCCGAAGGCTTTGTCGAAGACGGCGTCATTGAATGCTGGGCGCATGGATCGCACTTCTCACTTCGGACCGGCCAAGCTTTGACTCTCCCCGCTTACGAACCGGTGCCCGTTTACACCGTCACCATCGTGGACGGCGACGTCTACATCGACCCAACGCCCCGTTTCGACTATGAAAGAAAAGAAGCTTAGAACTATGCCAGTACTGGAAATCAAGGACCTGCACGTCAGCGTCGTGACGGAGAAGGGCACCAAGCCAATCCTCAAGGGCGTGGACCTGATCGCCCGAGATGGCGAGACTCACGCCATCATGGGCCCGAACGGTTCGGGCAAATCCACGCTTGCGTATACCATCGCCGGCCATCCCAAATATCACGTGGAGAGTGGTTCGGTCACCCTGGATGGCGAAGACCTTCTCGCCATGACCGTGGATGCCCGCGCTCGCGCAGGGCTCTTCCTTGCTATGCAGTATCCGGTCGAGATCCCCGGCGTCACGGTAACCAACTTCCTTCGCACGGCCAAGACGGCGATTGACGGGGAGGCACCGGCCATCCGGAACTGGATTAAGGATGTAAAGACGTCGATGGCGAACCTTCGGATGGATTCCTCTTTTGCGGAACGCAACGTCAACGAAGGCTTCTCGGGCGGGGAAAAGAAGCGCCACGAAATCCTGCAGCTCGAGCTGTTGAGACCGCAGTTCGCCATTCTCGACGAGACGGACTCGGGCCTGGACGTTGATGCGCTTCGCATTGTTGCCGATGGTGTCAACCGCGCAAAAGAATCCACCAATCTCGGGGTGCTCCTGATCACGCACTACACGCGAATCCTCCGGTACATCACCCCCGATTTCGTGCATGTCTTCGTTGACGGGCGGATCGCAGAGGAAGGCGGCCCCGAACTCGCCGATCGCCTCGAAAATGAGGGCTACGATCGATTTCTCACGGCGACGAACGTAAGCTGAGATCATGGCAGTTGCACTCGAGTCAAAGCTTTTCGACCAGGTCGAAGAAGCACTTAAGGACGTCGTCGACCCGGAACTTGGCGTCAATATTGTCGATCTCGGGCTGATTTACGACCTCAGCTGGGACGATGAGAACAACGCGCTCATTGTGAGCATGACGCTCACCTCAGCAGGATGCCCGCTGACCGACGTGATCGAGGATGACATGTCGCAGGCGCTCGATGGTGTTGTCGAACAGTTCCGCATCAACTGGGTCTGGATGCCACCGTGGGGCCCGGAGAAGATAACTGATGACGGTCGCGACATGATGCGAGCAATCGGCTTCGCAATTTAGTGTGACGGAACTCAGTTCGACAATTCGCGGTCGGCTCTGCGGCGATCTTCGCGCTCAAAGAAGCGCCATCCCGCGGTCATAATTCCCGCGGCGAGCACCATTTTGACAATGCCGCCGACGATAAACGGGTAGAGGCCGCCCTCCAGCGTCTGCTGCAGATTAAAGCCGAGCGTAAACGCCAGCCACGGGAGACCGATGGCGAAGGTGATGACCGTGCCGCCGAGGAAACCAAGAATGGAACGCAGGATCTTACGGTCCCATGATCGCTGCGCGATCCAGCCGGTGAATGCCGCAGCGAAGACAAATCCGATGATGTACCCGCCAGTAGGCCCAAGAACAATGGACATGCCGGAGGCTGCGCCACTGAAAATAGGCAGTCCCACGATTCCGAGCACGGCGTAGAGCGCGAGCGAGAGTGTGCCTCTCAATGCCCCAAGCGAGCTTCCCACCAGGAGGACAGCGAGGGTCTGACCGGTGATCGGTACCGGCCACAGCGGCACTTCCACCTGCGCGGCGATGGACACGAGTGCGGCGCCGGCGGCAATCAGGACGAGGTCCATCACAATGCCGCGGGAAAAGAGTCGGTCAGCCAGGGTCGGTCGACCGATGGCGAGGCTCAGGGAGGTCATTCACTTAGACTAGACGTTCCCCCCACCACACCGTGTTGTCGACAGGCAACGAATGGAATGGATAACGCCTGTGCTCAGCGTGCATGACCTCGAGGTTCGTGTGGCTGCACGCACCCTCATGGAAGGCGTATCCTTTCGCGTGGATCGCGGGGACAAGGTGGGTCTCGTCGGGCGCAACGGCGCGGGCAAAACGACGCTAACCAAAATTCTTGCTGGCGAAGGACAGGCGACATCCGGTTCGATAGACCGGGTGGGTGACGTGGGCTACCTTCCACAGGATCCGCGGTCAGGCGACCCAAAGGATCTCGCCAGGACCCGCATCCTCGATGCGCGCGGACTGGGCAGTATCGCACTCGGAATGTCCAGAGCCACCGAAGATATGGCGAGCCCGGACACTGCAGTCAGCGCGGCCGCGATGTCGAAGTACGCGAAACTCGAGGACCGATTTCTCTCTCTCGGCGGATACGCGGCGGAGGCCCAGGCCGCCAGTATCGCGAGCAATCTCAACCTGCCAGATCGGATTCTCGACCAGCAGCTCGGTACGCTTTCGGGGGGACAACGGCGCAGGATTGAGCTCGCACGCATCCTCTTTTCCGGTGCGGAGACGATGCTGCTGGACGAGCCGACAAACCACCTCGACGCTGACTCGGTGGTCTGGCTGCGCGACTACCTCGGCTCCTATCAGGGTGGTCTCATCATCATCAGCCACGATGTGGCTCTCGTGGAAAAGACTGTCAATCGGGTGTTTTACCTCGACGCGAACCGCCAGGTCATCGACGTTTACAACATGAACTGGAAGAACTATCTTCGCCAGCGCGAAGCCGACGAGGAGCGCCGCCGTAAAGAACGCACCAACGTCGAGAAAAAGGCGCAGGTTCTCCAACTGCAGGCCGCGAAGTTCGGTGCGAAGGCAACCAAGGCGACAGCTGCGCACCAGATGGTGCGGCGAGCCGAGCGGATGCTGGCAGGGCTCGACGAGGTGCGCTCCGCTGATCGGGTGGCAAAGCTTCGCTTCCCCGACCCCCTTCCCAGCGGGCGAACGCCGCTTTCGGCGCGCAACCTCAGCAAGAGCTACGGGTCACTGGAGATCTTCACCGCGGTGGATCTTGCAATAGACCGCGGATCCAAGGTTGTCGTGCTCGGTTTGAACGGTGCGGGCAAGACCACCCTGCTGCGCATCCTCGCCGGAGTCGACCTGCCGGATACCGGAGCCATCGAGCCGGGGCACGGCTTGAGGATCGGATATTACGCGCAGGAACACGAGACAATCGACATCAAGCGAACCGTGCTGCAGAATATGGTGTCGTCTTCCCCGAACCTCACGGAGACTGAGGCACGGCGGGTGCTCGGCTCATTCCTGTTCACGGGAGATGATTC
>JBDTCD010000028.1:0-10527 GCA_039923755.1 Terrimesophilobacter sp.
TTGACGAGTTCCGATGGTTGAAACGAGAACGAGCCGAGCGAAATCCAGTTGCGGTTACCGTTGTGCTCGACACCGAGGCCCGTCGCCACCACGAGGAACTGAAGCCCGATCGCGACGAGCATCGCAAGCCCCGCCCATCGCCGCCAGAAGACGGCCGGCATCCGCGCGGCAATCAACATGACGGGGATGCCAAGCAGTGCAAAGAGTGCCTGCCGGAGAAAACCGGTGAAGAAATCATCGGTCGCCTTGAAAGATTCGACGGAGGACGATGACAGCACCATGACCAGTCCAAAAACGACCAGGAATGACGTCGCGCCTAAAAGCAGGAAGTAGTCGCCATTTTCGGAGCCGAAGATACGCTTGACCGCGACCATGACGGCGGGGGGCGTCGAACCCGCCTGGACCGGTCCGTGCGGCTCAGGTGATCGTCGGGGACGCGGAATGCTTGTCGTCACCGGCGTCTCCTCCCAACAATTCCTGCACGGCACTGGCGAATTTGGCTCCGCGATCCGCATAATCCCGGAACTGGTCCATGGATGCCGCCGCCGGTGCGAGAAGCACGGCGTCGCCATCGAAGGCGAGCCCCGCGGCCAGCCGTACGGCCGTCGGCATCACTTCATTAGTGTCAGTCGTGTCGACCTCGATCACGGGCAGTTCGGGGGCGTGTCGTGCGAATGCCTCCACTATCGCCGCACGATCCACGCCGATGACCACCGCGCCGCGCAATCTCGGCACCACTGTTCCTATGAGAGCATCCAGTGACGTTCCCTTGAGGAGCCCGCCAAGTATCCACACGACCGAATCGAACATTCCCAGCGAGGCAAGCGCAGCGTGGGCATTCGTCGCCTTGGAATCATCGACCCATCGGATGCCGCCGTGTGTGGCGATGACTTCGGTCCGATGGTGATCAGGGTGAAACGACAGAAGCGCGTCTCGCACGGCAACAATGGACACCCCGAACGAGCGGGCAAGAGCGGATGCCGCGAGGGAGTTCGCGACCATGTGGCGCCCTCCGAGCCCGACATCGGCTAGTTCCTCCACGGTGGCAATCTCCAGCGCAGTATTGCGCCGGTCATCCAGAAATGCTCGATCAACCACGATGCCGTCAACGACACCGAAATCACTGGGCCCCGGAATCCCCAAGGAGAATCCGATGGCGCGACATCCGTCCACTACGTCTGCCTCTTCGACGAGCTCGCGCGTGACGAGATCGTCCTGGTTGAAGACACACGCAAACTTCGTCTTCGCGTACACCTTCGCCTTCGCCTCCCGGTAGGCGGCGGCCGAGCCGTGCCAGTCGAGGTGGTCGTCGGCGATGTTGAGGCATACGCTCGCCCACGGTGAGATCTCGCCGAGATAGTGAAGCTGGAAGCTGGAGAGTTCCACCACGAGAACATCGAACCCTGAAGGGTCCCTGATGGCATCGAGCACGGGAACCCCGACGTTTCCGCACGGCGCGGCGCGGACACCGCCAGCGACGAGCATTGATGCCGTCAACTGGACTGTCGTCGTTTTACCGTTGGTGCCGGTGACGAGAATCCACTCCGCGGGGGTGCCCACCTTGTCTCGCAATCGCCATGCAAGTTCCACATCGCCCCACACTGCCGTCCCAGACTCGTGGGCCCACCGCACGGCCGGATGCGTGGGCGGGAAACCTGGAGAGACAATCACAAGCTCAGGGTCGAACGCGGCAACAGCATCCGGAACGGCGCTGCGCAGATCGGCGAGAACGAGGTCGACACCAATGACGTTCAGGATCTGTGCGGTTGCATCGTCAGTCGAGGAGGCGGCGACCAGCACCGAGCATCCGAGTTCCGCGAGAGTGTCCGCCGCGGCAAACCCTGTGACACCGAGGCCGAGAACGAGAACCCTCAGCCCCGCCCAGTCGGCATTCCAGCTGGTGAGCGAATCCAGAACACGAACCGGCATCACGGCACCGTGCTGGAGAGCCACTCGAGATAGAACAGCCCAACACCCGCACCGACGAAGAGGCCGGAGATGATCCAGAACCGCACGACGATGGTGACTTCCGGCCAGCCCTTCATTTCGAAGTGATGGTGGTACGGGCTCGCTTTCCAAATGCGTTTACCCTTTGTCACTTTGAAGTAGATGCGCTGAAGGATGACCTGGCCCGTGATGACCGCAAACAGTCCGCCGATGAGAACGAGCAGGAGTTCTGTCCGCGACAGGATGGCAAGCGCCGCCAACGCTCCGCCCAGCGCGAACGAGCCGGTATCGCCCATCATGATTTGGGCCGGGGAGGTGTTCCACCACAGGAATCCCACGAGCGCACCCACGATCGCCGCTGCAATAGTCGCGAGTTCCAGGGGTGAGGACACGTCGTAGCACTTGAACAGGTTTTCCGACTTGACCGACAGGCTGAAGCACGACTGAATCGACTGCCAGTACCCGATGATGATGTAGGAGCCGATCGCGAAGATTGACGCGCCGGCCGCGAGCCCATCAAGCCCGTCGGCGAGGTTGACCGCATTCGATGCCGATACCGTGATGAACACAATCCACAGCACGATCACGATGGTGCCAAAGATGACCCCGAACGTCACGATGAAGTCAAAGGGAAGATCTCGAATGAAAGACATGGCGGTGGATACGGGCGAACGTCCGTGGCTGTCGCGATAGTTGATTCCCACCACCGCGAAGACGATACCGACGATGACCGTTCCGATGATTTTGTAGATGCCGCGCAGGCCGAGGCTGTTCTGCTTGGTGACCTTCATCAAGTCGTCAACGAAACCGATGAGGCCGAGCCCTCCCATCATCAGGATGACCAGCATGGCGCTTGCGCTAGGCAGCCCGCCCCCGACGAAGTGGCCGAAGAAGTACCCGAGAACCGATGCCGTCACGAAGATTACGCCGCCCATGGACGGGGTGCCGCGTTTCATGACATGGGTGGTCGGTGTATCTGCTCGAATGAACTGGCCAAGATTGAGTCGGCGGAACCCCTTGGCGAACAGCGGGGTAAGAAGCAGCGTGAAGGTCATGGAGAACGCCGCACCAACCAGAAGCGCGAGCATCAGCTCACCCCGGCGATTCGGTCGCCAAGCAGCCTGAGCCCCGCGGAATTCGATGATTTCACGAGAACGACGTCTCCAGGTCGCAACGCATCACGCAGGAGATCGTATGCCTCCTCTGGGCTGCCGACGAGGACCGACTCTCCATCCCACGAACCTTCCAGCCCGGCAGCATTGTGAATGTGCCGCGCGGCGTGGCCCACCACGATGAGTTTGTCGATGTTCAAACGAACGACCAGGCGTCCCACTCGATCGTGTTCTTCATCGGCCACCGACCCGAGTTCGGCCATCTCGCCGAGAACAGCAACTGCTCGATGTGTCCCGCGCGTGATCTCGGCAAGCGTCTTAAGAGCGGCCGACATCGAGTCGGGGCTTGCGTTGTAGGCATCATTGATGACCGTGATGTCCCGCGGCGCGTGCAGCAACTCCATGCGCCACCGCTCCGCCCGCCGCATGCCTTCGAGGGCAGTGATCGCCGACTGGGCGTCTACGCCGAATTCACGTGCTGCGGCAAAGGATGCCAGGGCGTTCATGACATTGTGCTCGCCGAGAAGTCGGAGAGTCACGTCGTGAAGTTCTTCGCCGTGAACGAGGGTGAAACTCGTTCCTGCAGCAGATGTCGCAACGTTCCGCGCTTGGACGTCGGCGCCGTCCGAGAGCCCGAAGGTGACGACTCGGGCGCTGGTCATGGCCGCCATTGTGCTCACCAGGGAATCGTCCGTGTTGAGGATCGCCACCGCGGTATCGGGAAGACGGGTGACGATCTCTGCCTTTGCCTTTTGTGTTTCCTCGATACTGCCGAACCCTCCGGCGTGCGCGAGTCCGACTTTCAGAACGATCGCGACCTCCGGAACCACGATCGACACAAGCCTCGCGATGTCGCCCCGAGCGCTCGCACCCATCTCCACTACGAGAAACTGGGTGTCCTCGTTCACGTCAAGCATCGAAAGTGGAGCACCGACCTGGTTATTGAAGGATCCTCGAGGGGCCACCACCGACCCCTGCGTCTCGAGAATCGCTCTCAACATGTTCTTCGTCGTTGTCTTGCCGTTCGAACCCGTTACGGCAACGACGCGGAGCCTGCCAGATGCTCTGACCCGCGCAACGTTTTCGCGCGCGAGGTCGGTGAGAGCCCTGAGGCTGTCGTCCACCACAATGACCGGTACTGGCAGGTCGAGTGCGTGCTCGGCAATGATGACGGCCGCCCCGGCCTCAACTGCCGCGTGCACGAATTCGTGTCCGTCGGTCGTCTCACCACGCATAGCGATGAAGACCGCACCGGGCGTCACCAGGCGAGAATCGACGACGACCTGCCTTGTGACGCTGTGGACGGCAGGCGGGACCCGCTGGACGTCACCGGACACGATGGTGGCGAGGTCCGCCAGGGTCAGTGCGATCACCAGCCTGCCTCACGCAGTGCGGCGCGTGCTTCCGCCCGTGCTGAATAGGGTGTGCGCACTCCCTCGATATCCCGGTAGTCCTGGTGTCCGGGTCCGGCCCACAGGATTGAGTCGCCTGACCTGGCAATCGACACCGCATACCGGATGGCCTGCTCCGGAGGGCTCACTTCGTGCAACTCCGCTTCGTGTTCGGCGAGATGGGCGCCCTCGATGAGCGTCTGTCGGATTGATACCGGATTTTCGAAGCGGGGGTGATGATCGGTGATCACCAGAATGTCCGAGTACTCAGACGCGACTCGTCCCATCTCGTGACGCTTGGTGGCATCACGGTCACCGTCCGCACCGAACACCATGATGACGCGACCAGAGGTAACCTTCCGTACCGCGGCAAGTGTGTTCAAAAAGGCATCGGGACTGTGACCGAAGTCAACATACACGGTAGGTCCATTGTCACCAGAAACCCGCTCCGTGCGGCCAGGCAGGTAGGCATCAATCCCGCCCTGGACGGCATGGCCGATCGCCTCAAGTTCGAAGCCCGCCTCCACCAGCATGACAATCGCAAGGCCAGCGTTTGCCGCCATGTGCGATCCAATCAACGGGACAGTTGTTTCAAGCGAACGCCCCTCTGGGCCCGTCAGCCGGAACGCTGTGAACTCGGCGCGCTCATCAAGGATGTCAACGCGCCATTCGGCGTCGATTCCCTGCGTCGCAGACACCGTCGTTACGGGGATGTGCGAGCCCTCTACAACGCGATGGCCCCACTCGGTGTCAAGCGACACGACACCTCGACGTCCGCGCTCAGGCTCGAAGAATCCAAGTTTCGCGGCGAAGTATTCCTCCATGTCCGCGTAGTCGTCGAGGTGGTCATGGCTGAGGTTTGTGAAGGCAACAACGTCGAAGAGGATCCCGTCGACGCGGTTTTTACTCAACGCCTGAGCGCTCACCTCGAGGGCCACCGCCCGAACCTCGCTTTCGCGCATTCTGGCAAGCAGGGCGTGCAATTCGCTCGCCTCCGGAGTGGTGAGCCTGCTCACGACGGTGAGGTCGCCGATGTGTCGCTCTGCAGTGGAGCTCAGTCCGGTAACCAGTCCCAGTTGGCGAAGGATCGCCTCCAGGAGATACGCGGTGGAGGTTTTCCCGTTCGTCCCGGTAATGCCGAAAAGCAACGGTGGCTGCTCGGCCGTCTGGTACACCCACGCCGATACGTCCCCCAGAGCCGCTCTCGGCGAATCCACCATGACGACGGGCAGGCCAACGTCTCTCGCGAGATCTGCTCCCTTGTGGTCGGTCATGATCGCCACGGCCCCGCGCTCGCGCGCATCCGCAGAGAATTGTGCGCCATGGTTGTGCTCGCCCGGCAGCCCGACAAACAAGTCACCCGGATGCACTTCGCTCGTGCGCACGGTCACGCCGCTGATCTCCACTCCATCGGTTGACCCCGTGTAACTGAGACCGAACTCTGCGATGAGACCCGCGAGCGACCTCGCCATCGGATGCTCGGGACGCAGGACCGGTGGGGTCCGATCAGTCACAGCATCCTCTTTCTCACCAAGTTGTCGGGAACCCGGGACCCGATTCCTTCGACGGCGGCACCCGGTAGGTTTTCAATACCTGTGTCATGATCTTACGGAATGTGGGGGCCGCAGCCGCCGAAGTCTTCATGACCTGTGGCTTCACATAGGTCACGATAACAACGTACTCAGGATTATCCGCAGGAGCGATTCCGGAAACGGAGACGATCCGGTCGCTCGTATACACGCCGTTGGCCGCCACTTCACCGGTGCCGGTCTTCGCGGCAACGCGATAGCCCGGAATCGTGAGCACCGAGGAGAGCGATCCGCCGGTGACCACGCTCTCCAGCATATTGACAGTCGTTGCGGCCGCTTTTTCGGACACGACGCGGGTACCTACCGTCGGTGGAAGATCGACGACCGTCCCATCGGGCTTCGTGCAGCCTTCGACCAGCGTGAGCGGTAACCGCATTCCCCCATTGGCTATCGATTGGTACGCGTCCGCCATTTGTGCGAGCGTAACGGAGACGCCCTGCCCGTACGTCACGTCGTAGTTCTGCTGCACACTCCAGTGTTTCGCGAGAGAACCGCTTGCCTCGCCTTGAAAGTCGACGGCCGTCAAACTCCCGATCCCGTACTTTCGCAAATAGTTGTACCGAATGTCCTGCGGCAGGGTCGAACCGAGAATCGACATTCCAATGTTGGAGGACTGTTCGAGGACACCCGTGAGAGTCAGGTGCAGGTCACCGTGACCAAACGCGTCGTGGATGCGTGCTCCATCCGGGGTCACCCAGAGCCCAGGAACCGTCACCCGAGTTGTCGGCGACGCGGCACCCTGATCGATCAACATGGAGGCCGTGAGACCCTTCATGATCGATCCCGGCTCGAATTGGTAGTTGAACGCGCGGGAACCCAGGAACTGCATCTGGGTGCCGTTAACGTTGTTCGGATCGACAGCTGGCCAGTCCGCCATCGCCATGATGTGGGCATCCTTCACGCGGATGACAGCGGCCATGCCCGACTCGGCGCCGATGGCGATGGCCTGCTCGGCCACAGCCTGTTGCACAAACCACTGCAGGTCGCTGTCGATGGTCAATTTCAACGTTCCACCGGGGACCGCCTCTTTCGACGTGACAGTGCTGCCTGGGATTCGAACACCGTCGGCTCCACGCTCGTACGTCGATGAGCCGTCGGTACTGGCGAGGCAGGAATTCTGGGTTGCTTCAAGCCCGTTCTGAGGGCCGTCGGTTCCGACGAACCCGACGAGGCTTCCGGCAACCGAACCAAGAGGGTAGGTGCGGTGAGGCTGTGGCTGCGGATAAACCCACGGGATCTGAAGATCACGAATCGACCGGAAAGTGGCCGTGTCGACTCCCTTCACGAGCATGGTCCAGTCAGAATTCGGGTTCTTCGTTACCGCCAGAAGAAGGTCGTTGGGGGTGGCTCCCGTGAGGTTCGCGATCTCGGTGACCGCCTGGAGGACGGAGACGTTCTGCACCGTTCCGTCCTTCGCCTTCCGATTGAACGGCTGGGCATTCCTCGGTGACGCTGTGATGTCGTAGCGAGTCACGCTGTCGGCAAGGACAACACCATTCTCATCGACGATCTGCCCCCGCGGAGCGGGAATCGACAGTTCGATCGCGCGCTTGTTCAGTGATTCTGTATTGAAGTCGGCAGCGCGGACCACCTGGATGTCCACCAGACGCACGACGAAGATGGCAACGATCGCGAACGTGAGCAGAATCGCGATGGCGAGTCTCCTGCGAGTCGTTCGCTGGTGGATCACAGTTGCACGCCTTAAGGGAAACTCGTCACCGGGTGGTGGGGGACGGCAGTCCCGCGTTGTTCGAGGCTACCGATCCAGTTGATCCTTGTGGTTCAGGCGCGCCCGCAGCCGGCGGCGCAGCGCCAACGGAGCTCACCGGGGTGAGTGCGACTCCGTTGAGGAGCTCGTTCGGGATAAGCGGTGCACCGTCGGCCCCGTGCCGAATTCCCGTGCTCGCTTTCGCAGCAACCGGCTTTCCGAGAACGGCGCCGTCAGACAGCCTCAGATAGGCGGTGCTGGAGTTCGTGACCATGCCAAGTGCTTCGGCATTCGCGGCAAGATGCTGTGGGGATTCCAGCACCTGCAGTTGCTCCGTCAGGGACTGCTGGTCTCGAGTGAGTTCCTTTTGCTGCTGTTGGAGCGAGGAGATCTGGTAGGCACCGTTGGATACGACGATGCTGAGGAGAAGCTGCGCGATCAGTATGGCGAACAGCCCTGCGACCGTGACCAGCGCATATGCCGACTTCGGGCGCGCTTTCCTCTGCTGACGGGTCGATACCACATCGAGTCGGCGTGGGTGGCTTGGTACCTCGCTCGGGCTGCGACGAGGCGCGGCTGCAGGCACGGCGCTCATGCAGCGGTCCGGATCCGCTCGACAGCACGCAGGCGCACTGGTGCAGACCGTGGGTTCAGGGCGATCTCGTCCTCGCTCGCGAGCTCAGCACCTCGCACGAGCAATTTCAGGATGGGCCTGTGCTCAGGCAGTTCCACCGGAAGCCCTCGAGGTGAAGTGGAGGAAGATCCCTTCGCAAATGCATGCTTGACGATCCGATCTTCCAGTGACTGGTAGGACAGGACGACGATGCGCCCGCCGACTGCGACCCTGTCGATTGCGGCCGGGATAGCGCGCTCAAGCGCTGCCAACTCCTGGTTGACTTCGATTCGAAGGGCCTGAAAGACGCGCTTCGCGGGATGTCCGGACCGTCTCGCCGCTGCTGGGGTGGCCGCGTCGATGAGCGCCACAAGCTGCGCAGAACTCACGAGCCGTCTCGTCGACCGCGAGGCGACGATCTGCCTGGCGTAACGCGGTGCCAGTTTCTCTTCGCCATAGTGGAAGAAGATTCGGCGCAGGTCAGCTTCGCTGTAGTCCGCAAGGATTCGCTCAGCTGTGAGTTCTGAGCTGGTATCCATTCGCATATCAAGAGGTGCATCCTTCGAATAGGAAAAACCGCGCTCCACCTGATCGAGCTGAAAGGACGACACTCCGAGGTCGAACAGGATGCCGGCGACCTCACGCAGGCCCAGTCCGTCGAGCACCTCGGCTACCTCGTCATACACGGCGTGGACCAGGTGAATGCGCGAAGAAAACCGCGTGAGGCGCGTCCGGGCGATTGCGAGGGCATCGTGGTCCCGGTCGATTCCCACGAGCTCAAGTTGGGGGAACCGCTCGAGGAATGCGATGGCGTGGCCGCCCATGCCGAGTGTGGCATCCACCAGCACAGCGCCGGGACTCTCAAGCGCTGGGCCGAGCAATTCCAGTGACCTAGACAACATGACGGGAGCGTGGATGCGAGCGGGGTCTGAGTGGTGCACTTCCTCGTGTTGTTCTTCCATGAGTGCTGGACCGAACCCCTTATTCCTGATTCCCCTCCGCATCGGGCCTGGCACTGGGGAAGTGTGTCAGGACCGGACTCGGCGGGGAGTCGGGAACAAGGCGCTAGAAGAGGCCCGGGATCACCTCCTCCGTGATCTCCGAGAAGCTGTCTTCCTGTTCGGCGTAGTAGGTGTTCCAAGACTCGGTGTCCCAGATCTCGGCGTGGTTTCCGGCACCGATGACGGTGAGCTCACGATCGAGACCCGCATACCCGCGCAGCAGAGCGGGGATCGTCACCCGGTGCTGCTTGTCCGGGACTTCGGCGTGAGCGCCGGAAAGAAAGAGCCTCAGATAGTCGCGCGACTTTTTGCTGGTGACCGGAGCCTGACGGATCTTCTCGTGCAGTTCCTCGAATTCGCGTGTGCTGTAGACGAACAGGCAACGCTCCTGACCGCGGGTGACAACGATTCCCGCCTCGAGCTCATCCCAGAACTTCGCCGGGAGGATGATGCGGCCCTTGTCGTCGAGCTTGGGGGCGTAGGTACCCAGAAACATCCGCGGTCCTCCCCCTCGTTCTCCGGCCCGGATTCAGGTAACCTCCACTTTACTCCACTTAGCACCACAAAACAATCAATTGGGGATGAATTTCGTTCCGAGTTAAATCATGCGCCCCGTATTTATTGATTCAGAGGGGGTGGAGTGCTGTGGAGGGGAAAAACCCGTCAGGCTCGGATTGGGGGCAAAGAAGAAGGCCGACGTCTCCGCCGACCGCTGTCCTAGCTTCTCCTGCTATTCGCCCTTACTACTGGCGACCGTGTACTGGTGGGCCTGACTCGGAGGAGTTCACGCCTCGGATCAATGACCCCGCTCGTCCTGGCGCTTGTCCCAGCGTTCGTTCATCCGGTCCATGAAACCGGCGCGCTGGGGAGTGCGCCGATCATGGTGCTCGGTTTCGGGGGTGGGCACCGTCGAGCGCCGGAGTGCCAGAAGGACACCGGTGAACATGACAGCAAAACCCACGACGCCAATAATGGGAAGCCTCGTCGCCACTCCCGTGACGATGCCGGCGATGCCGACAATTCCGATGAGGATTCCGATGACGATCCACCGATAATTCGGACGCGAATCCTGGCTGCCGACGGTCGCGACGAAGTCGGCGTCGTTGTGATAGAGACTGCGCTCCATCTCTTCCAGGAGGCGCTGTTCCTGCTCGGATAGCGGCATG
>JBDTCD010000029.1:0-4948 GCA_039923755.1 Terrimesophilobacter sp.
CCATTTCCTCGTACCGGGCAAGGCGAGCCTTCGACTTGGTCTGGCGGCCCTTCGCATTGCTCCGTACCCACTCGAGCTCGCTCTCCAGCCGTTTAGCGAGCTTCTGGTCTTTCTTACCCTGCACCTGCAGGCGCTCCTGCTTCTTCTCGAGATACGTGGAGTAGTTGCCCTCGTAGGGGTAGAGGTGCCCGCGGTCGACTTCGGCAATCCACTCGGCGACGTGGTCAAGGAAGTACCGGTCGTGGGTCACGGCAATGACCGCACCGGCGTATTTCGCTAGATGCTGCTCAAGCCACTGGACGCTTTCCGCATCCAGGTGGTTCGTTGGCTCATCAAGGAGTAGTAAGTCTGGCTTCTGCAGCAGCAGTTTCGTAAGGGCGACGCGACGCTTTTCGCCACCGGAAAGTTGGGCGACGGTCGCGTCACCCGGCGGCGTGCGCAGCGCATCCATGGCCTGTTCCAGCTGAGAGTCGAGGTCCCAAGCATCTGCGGCGTCGATTGCTTCCTGCAGCACGCCCATCTCAGCGAGCAGAGTGTCGAAGTCGGCATCCGGCTCGGCCATGGCGGCCGAGATCTCGTTGAACCGGTCCACCTTAGCCTTGATTTCCCCGACCCCCTCCTGCACGTTCTCGAGAACCGTCTTGTTCTCGTTCAGTTCAGGCTCCTGCATGAGGATGCCTACTGAGTACCCGGGGCTGAGCCGCGCTTCACCGTTGCTCGGAGTGTCGAGGCCGGCCATGATTTTGAGGATCGTCGACTTACCCGCACCGTTAGGCCCGACCATGCCGATCTTCGCTCCAGGGAAGAAAGACATGGTGACGTCGTCAAGAATGAGCTTGTCGCCAACCGCCTTGCGGGCGCGCACCATCGAGTAAATGAATTCGGCCATGCCGACTAGTCTACGAAACCCTGGGGTGTGTGAAGTGCCCGCCGGTGGCCCTAGGGGATGGTCTGGGTTTTACCAATCAGGCAACGACCGCCACTGAGAACGGGGCCCACGATGCTGTGATATCCGTTCGCCTCGAACTGGCCGATAAGGCAACTGTCGCCGATGAGCACGGAGAATTCGATCGAATCTGTGGGACGGCGGAGCTCGCTGGTCTTATCCGGGGTGACTTCGAGCGCGGCCTTAGCAAATCCAGCCTTTTCAAGATTGGAGACTATGGCCAGGTCCGACGGGTTCTTGTTGACCGCCAGTAATCTCTGGTTCACGAAGTCGAAGTATGCGCGATTGGCGAGCGCGGTTCCGCCCGGGAGCATGGTCGGCTCCGCGTCGGGTTCGGCGCTCGGCGATGCGGATGTGCTGACGGTGGGAACCGGCATCGGCACAGGAACCGTGTTCCCGCGATCTGGCGCACACGCGGCAAGAGCCACGCAGAGCGCAACTGCCACGGTGGCAAGCGACAAGCACCGCACAACGCGCATTGCCTCACCCTCCCGCCCGCAACTGTGCCTCTGCACATGGGGCTCTTCGACCACAGATGAGTCTATGTCCGGTGAGCCCGCCTATCCATCAGAACGGGATCGCCGCTTCCAGCTCGTGCGCAGCATCCGATGAGTCTGACTCTCCCAAAGTGTCCGACGCCTCAGACGCCTCCCGTGCCGGCATACCTGCATCGACCGCCTCAACTTCTGATGAGTGAATGCTGCGTGTGAAGGATGCCTTACCCCAGCTGAGGTCATGTCCGAGGGCATCGGCGTCAAGGTCTATGTTCACGCCCCTTTTTTCGCCGTCCTCCCACTCACGGATTCGGAGGCGACCGGTGACGAGCACCCGGTCACCCTTTTGTACCGAACCAACAACGTTCGTGGCAAGTTGACGGTACGTCGACACGGTATACCAGTTGGTACCAGCGTCAACCCAGCTATTCTTCTTGCGGTCGAATCGGCGCAGGTTGGACGCGAGCCGAAAGCTCGTCACGGCGAGTCCTTCTGCGGTGATGAGGTGGCGTGGCGTCGTCGCAACGAGGCCGGTGATAGTCATGGTGTCTGTCATGTGCGTTAGCGTGCCGCATCCAGACGTGGCATCGCCGACGCATCCACCGTTTTGTGGACCCGTCAGGTCCGCCCATACCTGTGGAGGAGGCGACATTCGTCGCGTTTATTTCCCCGGGCAACCGGCCGTAGGCTTGCCCCATGAGCTATCAGGCAGCATCCGACCGCTATGAGCAAATCCCCTACATCCGCACGGGAAACAGCGGCCTGAAGCTGCCTCGCATCTCACTGGGGCTCTGGAACAACTTCGGCTCCGATCGCCCGCGTGACACTCAACGCGCTATTCTGCGCCGGGCGTTTGATCTCGGCGTCACACACTTCGACCTGGCCAACAATTACGGCCCTCCCGGTGGTGCCGCCGAGTCGAATTTCGGCCTCATCTTCGAACAGGATTTCCGCCCCTACCGCGACGAAATGGTGATCTCCTCCAAGGCCGGGTACGACATGTGGGATGGCCCTTACGGCGAGTGGGGTTCTCGCAAATACATGCTCTCCTCACTCGATGCGAGCCTGGGCCGGATGGGGCTCGACTATGTCGACATCTTCTACTCCCATCGACCAGATCCGGACACCCCGGTCGAGGAGACCATGGGTGCGCTCGCAACGGCCGTCCGGCAGGGCAAAGCACTCTACGCGGGCATCTCCAATTACGATCCTGCGCAGACTCGGGCCGCCCACGCGGCACTCGCGGCCGAGGGCATCCCCCTCCTCATCCACCAGCCCTGCTACAACCTGTTCGACCGCGAACCGGAAGATGGACTGTTCGACACACTCGGCGAACTCGGAGTCGGCTGCATCGTGTATTCGTCGCTCGCGCAGGGCCTGGCGACGAATCGCTATCTTGACGGCATCCCGAGTGATTCGCGGGTGGCAGAGGGCCGATGGATGTCGGAAGAGAACATTTCGAGTACCTATCTTGAGCGCGCCCGAGCTCTCAACGACATCGCCGAGGGACGTGGACAAAGTCTCGCTCAGCTGGCGCTCAGCTGGGTGCTGAGGCAGCCACACGTGACGTCCGCACTCATCGGTGCAAGCAGCGTCGCCCAGTTGGAAGACAATCTGGCTGCCGCGACGGCGCCACCGCTCACGGCATCTGACATCGCCGCGATTGAGCCATTCGCTGTTCACGGCACCGGGCTTTAGCACGCCGTGGGGTACGTCTTTGCTCTCAGTGCCGCCCTGCTCTTCGGATTGAACGGCAGCGTCACGAAAGTCATCATCGGTGCTGGCCTCGAGCCCGCACAGCTCACCCTTTTTCGGGTCGGTGGAACTGCGGTGATCGCCGCAGTAGTACTGCTGTTTGCCAACCGCGCAGCGTTCAGGGTGACGTGGCGGCAATTGTGTGTCCTTCTGATACTTGGCGTCGTGGGTGTAGCGATGCTTCAATTCACGTACGCGGTGGCGATCAGCATCCTGCCGATCGGCATCACCTTGCTCATCGAGTACACCGCCGTGCTCATGGTGGCGATCATCGCGTTCTTCTTCCTTCATGAGAAGGTGCGTGCGCGGCTCTGGGTCGCCATCGGGTTCGTCTTGATCGGATTGGCAGTCGTTGCGCAGATCTGGGCGAGCGAACTCGTGCCGTTCGGAGTTCTGATGGCGTTTTCTGCCGCGGTGTGCCTGGCCACATACTTCCTGATCGGCGAGCGCGAAGTGGGGAAGACCTCACCGATGGCCGTCGCATTCTGGACTATGGCGGCATCGACCATTTTCTGGCTCGTGTTCAGCGGATGGTGGAATATCAATCCTGCGATCTTCGCGACACCGGTGTCGCTCAGCGCCAATCTGGCACAGATTCAACTTCCGCTGATTGTGCCCTTGATCTGGAATGTACTGCTCGGTTCATTCCTTCCGTTCCTGCTTTCCCTGTTCGCTCTCAAACACCTCACAGCGACTGCCGCAGGTGTCGTTGCCTCTGCCGAAGTCATTTTCGCTTTCATCATCGCCTGGCTGTGGCTCGGAGAGGGACTCAATACCCTTCAGATCGTCGGCGCCACCGTGGTGCTGGCCGGCATCATCCTCGCCCAGACGGCGCGCGTAAATAAGGTCGTGGATGCCGACCTCGCGATCACGGCAGACAGTACCAGTTCCCTCGTCTGATATTGTGCGTGGCCGCCGCATGATGTCAGTGGTTCCTCCTAGCCTGATGCTGTCCCTATCGGACCGGCCGGGTTTTTACAGGAGGAACACATGACGACATTCGACTTCGCCGGCTCGTCTGTACTTGAGATGCCCGGTGACCGCACGGTGGTTTCCGGCAGCAAGGCACGGCGGGGAATCCGCCTCGTTCAACTTCACGAAGACCTGTGGCGCGTGACCCGAGTGGACGGCGACGTTCTCGGCTATGTCGAAGGATATGATGAGCCGCGTGGCCGCCGTTTCCGCTCTAAACGGCTTATTCCACTTCAGAAGCGCTTTGTGGCACTGGGCGAATTCTGGAGTTTCGACGATGCCGTGGACTGCCTTCGTTTCGGGTAAGGCATCCACGGGACGCTCTTGCTGGGTGTTCGGATGACTCGCGACAGAATGAACCCTCCCGCGCATGCCGGGAGGTAACCTGCGGGTATGCAGTGGTGGGATGACATAGTTTCCTGGTTCTCTTCGGATGCAGGTTCGCAGGTGATCACGACGGCGATCGTGCCCGGCGCAGCGATCCTCGTTGCCGGCATCATCGCTGCTTTCATCGGGCGAGGCTCGACTAAGCGCATTGTGAGCCTTCACGACCGAGCCGAACGATCGGCGGCGGTCGCTGCGATGATTGGGTCAGCCCGGCGCGCGGCGAACTGGAACGCGCTGTCGGTTCCCGAACAGCAGCAAGCGGACCACATTGCGCTCGAGTGTGACGTCCGCCTCAGGCTACTGCCGCTGGCCGGGGCCGGACTTGTCGCAGAGTGGTCGACACATCAGGTGGCCGAGCTGAAAAAGCAGGCGATATCGTTCAGTTTTCAGGCGG
>JBDTCD010000030.1:0-5632 GCA_039923755.1 Terrimesophilobacter sp.
AGCAACGGCATGAAGGCTATCGCGCAGTTTCTGGTGGCGAAGAGCGGCTATTGCATCCACTTCGCGTCGGCGATGGCGGTGCTGGCGAGACCACTTGGTATTCCCTCGCGCGTGGCTGTCGGGCTTCTGCCGGGGGAGAAGCAGGACCAGACCGTGGAGGGGCGCACGTCCTATCGAGTGACCACCCAGGATGTCCACGCGTGGGCAGAGTTGTATTTCGATGGGATCGGCTGGACCCGGTTCGAGCCGACACCGGGTCGCGGATTCGTGCCCACGTATGCCGACAAAGCAACGCCCGGCGTGCCCATCCCGCCCACCACGACCACCCCATCGGCGACACCGACGCCGACGCCGACGACGGCCCCGACGAACTCCGCCAAGCCCATCAACCCGAATGACCCCACGGCGAGTTCCGGAAACGGCGCGATGCCCATCGCGTGGCTGTGGAGCGTACTCATCCTGCTCGGCGCCATGCTTCTGCTTCTCGTCCCCGCCATCGTTCGTATTGTCCAGCGCCGCGTGAGATTGCGTCGACTCGGCAAAGGCTACCCGCTTGCCCAGACCGGCTGGAAAGAACTCCTGCAGAGCGTGAATGACCTTGGTGTCGATGTCAGCTCCACGGCAACACCGCGCGAGGCAGCAGGAGTGATTGCGCGCGCGGCACGGCTCAGTGGCAGCGGCCAGGCAATCCTCGATTCCGTGCTCGGCCTCGTTGAACGGCAGAGTTTTGCGGGTGAGTCGTCGAGGTCGGCGACCTCATCGAGCGGCACGCCGGCGCACGGATCTGCGTGGGAGGATCGTATCCGCAGCGTACTGGACCTTGTTCGCTCGGCATCCGGATGGCGAACGCGCCTGGTCGCAGCGCTTGCGCCGAGATCGATCTGGTCGCGCCTCGTTTTCAGCCGCGCGGACTGAACGCAATCGTCGGGCGCTGCCCAGGCCGCTCCACAATCTCGGCGTGAACACCATAGACGTCGTCGATGAGGCGTGGCGTCAGGGTCGCCGCTGTCGCTCCCGCGGCAACAACGTGGCCCGCCGAGAGCACGATCACGTAGTCGCTCCAGCCGGCGGCGAGCGTCAGGTCGTGGAGGGCAGCAATCACGGTCACGCCCTTCACCGCCAGATCATGGAGGAGCGCGAGCGTGGACAACTGCGCAGAAATATCCAGGTGGTTCGTCGGTTCGTCGAGGAGGAGCAGACGCGGCTCCTGGGCGATGGATCGTGCCAGCAGCACCCTCTGCCGTTCGCCGCCGGAGAGCCCCGTAACATCCCGGTGAGCGAAATCGGCCATTCCCACCGTGTCGAGCGCGGAGCGGACGATCGCCCGATCCTGCGCCGACTCATCCGCGAACGGGCCCAGGTGAGGGATTCGGCCAAGTGCAACGACTTCGGCGACGGAGAGCGAGAGTTCGGTGCTGGCATCCTGCTCGACGAGGGCGATGGTGCGTGCCCTCGACCGCCGCTTCATGGTTAAGAGGTCGTCATTTTCGAAACGGATGACGCCGCCCGACGTGGGCAATACCGTTGCGAGCGCGTGCAGAAGTGTGGACTTTCCGGCACCGTTCGGCCCGATGAGAGCGGTGACAGCGCCGGCTGGGGCAGAGCAGTCAATACCGTCGATGATGAGTGTGCCGTCGAGTCGAACGGTGATCTGGCGTGCATCGAGACCGCTCACGAACTGACCCGCCTGCGCGCCAGAAGTGCGGCGAACACCGGGGCGCCGATGATCGCGGTCACGATACCCACGGGAAGCTCCCTCGGGTCAAACAGCGACCGGGCTGCCGTGTCAGCCCAGATCAGGAAGCTCGCGCCCACCAGTGCGGACAGCGGAAGCAGTAGTCGGTGCCGCGGCCCGACAAGAAGTCGCACGGCGTGGGGGAGAATCAAGCCGACGAATCCGATCGCGCCGCTCACTGACACCATGGCGCCGGTCAGGAGCGCCGTAGCGGTCAGCAGGGTCCACCGTGTGGCGTTCACGTTGATTCCCAGGGTCGCCGCTGACGTGTCTCCGAACGCGAACGCATCCAGAACCCGGCCGCTCAGCATGATGGGCACCCCGGCCACGATAATGGCGACGAACGCGATGCCCACAGCCGGCCAGCGGGCCCCGGCCAGGGAGCCGAGTAGCCAGCTGAGGATCTCACGATACGAGTCCCCCGTGACTGTCCAAAAGATGATGAGGCTCGTCACTGCTCCAGCGAGGGCGGAAACGGCAATTCCGGCGAGGATGGTGCGTCCTGGAGTGATTCGACCGAACGCGCTCGCGAGCAGGAGCGTAGCCACAAGGGCGATGACCGCGCCAAGGAACGCGGCAAACGGCAGGAGCAGCGCGCTGCCGAGGAGCAGCACGGCGACGGCGCCGAGGGACGCGCCGGAGGAGAGACCGAGCAGGTATGGGTCGGCCAGCGGGTTGCGGGTAATCGCCTGCATGACCACGCCGGAGATGGAAAGTCCAGCGCCGACCGCACCCGCCGTGAGCACGCGGGGGAGGCGCAGATCCCACACGATGCTGTCGCGCAGTGGGCTCAGCGAGGTTGATCCGATCCCCAGGTGGTGCAGAATCGAACCCCACACTTCTGCAGGTGAGATCTGTGCCGGCCCGAAGGTCACGGCGAACGTGACGGAGGCGATGACCGCCGCCGCGAGGACGACGGTCCAGACGATCCCGTTCGCCGTTCTAGCCACGCTCAAGCGCCGCCAGTTGACTCGCCAGGTCGGCAGCGGCATCCACCGTTCGCACCCCAGCCTCGCTCGCGGCGAACGGAACGATGAGGTAACGGTGGTTCTTCACGGCATCGAGTTTTGCCGTCGCCGGGTTGGCCTCGAGCACCCCGATCTTCTTTTCTTTGGTGCTCCAGCTCGCATCCACGAGAACGATGACGTCGGGGTTGGCGGCGATCACGCTCTCCCAGTTGTAACTCGCCCAGGTGTCCTTCACGTCCGCGGCGATATTCCGTACGCCGATGGTGTCGAGGATGAGTTGCGGGGCGCCAATTCCGGCCCCAACGTAAGGGATGCTCGATCCGGAAGAAAACCACAGCGCCGAAAGTCCGTGAGTGTCCTTGTGGATGCTCGCGAGTGTGGAGTGCTGCTGGGCGAGAAGGGCGGAGTCGTCGACGCCGAAGAGCGTCGCGACCTCGCCAATTTCGTGGTCGATGTCACCGAAGGTGAGTCGGCGTGGTTGATACGCAGCCTCTTTGCACGCTGCGGGAGAAACGTAGGTGCGAATGCCAAGTGCGGCGAGGTCGGAGCGGGTTCCGGCACCGTCTGCGGCGAAGTTCGACTCCCATCCGGCGTAGACGAAGTCGGGGTTTGCACCGAGCACCACTTCCTGCGACGGCACCTTGTCCGCGAGCACGGGAAGAGTGGTCGATGACCACTTCGCGGGAAGCGGCCCATCCTGGAACGCCGTTCCGATGATGCGGTCACCCAGCCCGAGCGCGAGGAGCATCTCGGTGGAGGTCGACTTGATCGTGATGACGCGCTTCGGCGGTGCGGTGACCGGAACCTCCACGCCGCAGTTGTCAAGTGGCCTTGTACTTGTGGCGGACGGTGCAGGTGCAGGTGCAACCGTCGCGCAGCCCGTAAGCATAAGCACGGCGGTAGTCAGAGCGCCAAGAGTGCGCAGCGCGTGTGGCATGAAGTCTCCGGAAGTGGTCGAGTGTCGTCAGATTGGCCGAAGGAAACGTCCGGCGAAGGTAACCACGCAGCCCATATCTCGGGCGCACACACCACACCACGTCCGGTGAGGGGGTCAGGGTTCCACAGTAGTGCCGTCGGCATGGATTCGCTGACAGGTCGTCAGCACTCCTCTCCTCCACAACCCTTGTAGGAAGAAGTTCTCCCAAGATTTCGCCAAAGAGTAGAAGACAAGTATTCGATTCTGGGAGAATAAAGCTATGTCAACATTCGCACACATGATCGTCGATACTGCCGCCGCGGTCTCGGCATTCGGTGCGAGCACGCGCGACTACGACGCGCTCTCAGATGACCGGGTTCTCGACCTCGGCGCGGCCATCGCCGCCCACGAGCGGGCCTTCGGTCTCGTGAAGGCCCAGCACGCCGCTCAGGTGGCACGGCGCTCCCGTCGCGAATTCGGTCACACGGGCCTTGCCGCTCGCAACGGATTCGCCTCGCCCCAGAAGCTCCTGCAACAAGTCACGAAGGTCACGGCGCGGGAGGCCGGCCAACTGGTGTCTCTGGGCAATGCCATCGGGGAGGCCGAGGCAACACGCAAGCTCCTTGACAGCGGGGTGACCGAGATCGGCGGAGTGCCGGTGGAGACCGCATGGGACGAGCCGATCTGTCGTGCAATGGCGACCGGAGCGCTCAGTGTCGAATGCGCCGACGCGCTCCGGCGCGGACTCGGCACGCCGGAGGGCGGCGTTACCGCGGAACGGCTACGGGAGCTCACAATCGAACTCCTGGCCCGTTACGGTGAGCTTCCTGCGGATGCACTGTTCCAGCGGGCGCGGGCCGAGCGTGATCTGAATGACCTTGAGGGGATCGCCGCGCGACAGCAGGAGCAGTACCTGCAGGGCGGATTCCGCCTGTTCCGCAAGGCCAATGGCATGTACGGGTATGCCGGGCAGGCGGACCCCGAATCCGCCGCCGTTCTCATGGGCGCGCTCGATCCTTTGACGAGTCCGCGCCGAGGCGGGCCCCGCTTCACCCGGCCCGAGGACATTGCAAGGGCGGAGGCCATCGTCGAGGACCCACGCACGACAGAGAGGATCACCCTCGATGGCCTCGTCGCCCTCGTCAAGGCCGGCGACGGGCTCGACCCGCACTCCATATCGTCGGGCGACCACACGCTCGTGAAGGTGATCGTCCCTGTGGATGTCGCAGAGCGAACCAGCACCACGCGTTCCGGCACGGCCGCCCAGGGGTTTGGAGTCATCGAGTCGACCGGTACAAGCATTTCAGCCGGCACCGCCGAAGCTGCCATGTGCGATTCAGGATGGCAGGAGGTCACAATTGACGACTGCGGAAATCCGCTCGACGTCGGCCGGGCTCGTCGTCTGTTCGGCCGCACCCAGCGTGAAGCCCTCGCGGTGCGCGACGGCGGATGCATGTGGCCGGACTGCATGCAACCGCCGGCGTTCACTGAAGCACACCACATCGAGCAGTGGAAACGCGATCGAGGGCGAACGGACCTCGACAACGGAATCCTGTTGTGACGGTTCCACCACCTGCTCCTGCACAACAATCATTGGGAGCTCGAACGCGATACCGATCGGAGATACTGGCTGAGGCCACCTTCTCCCATCGACCCAGATCAGGTGGCCATCCTGCTCGAGAGCAAGAACCTCCTCACTCGGGCGCGCCAGCGAAAACACGTCGCGAATCGAGACTCAGTCGAGACCGCGATGAGTGACCACGGCCGGCTTCATCCGACCGCCGTCCCGCGCTAGTTGTTCTGCGGGAAGCCCAGGTTGATCCCTCCGTGGCTTGGGTCAAGCAAACGGCTCGTCACGACCTTCTCGCGCGTGTAGAACGCGATTCCGGCCGGTCCATACGCCTTGGCGTCGCCGAACGCTGAATCCTTCCAGCCGCCGAACGAGTGGTACGCGACGGGCACGGGGATGGGGACGTTGACGCCCACCATGCCTGCCTGGATCTCGTGTTGGTA
>JBDTCD010000031.1:0-5961 GCA_039923755.1 Terrimesophilobacter sp.
GCCTCGGTTCAGGACCGCTCGTGATTTCCGTTCCCGAACATCGGGCGACCACCGATGTGGTGACGGCTCTGAACGACGTGCTGATCCGGCACTCCGGCGACAGCGAAGTGCGCCTGAAACTCGTCAAGGGCGACAACGCGCGCATGTTCGAAGTACCGTACCCGGTGAGCGTGAGCGCGGATCTTTACGGAGAGTTGAAGTCCCTTCTTGGCCCGAATTGCCTCAACTGACGCCCACACAGCGTCACATGGGTTTGGTGCCAGCAGGGGACAACTAGGCTGATTCCGCCATGATCACCACGATTGACCTCCGCGGAAGCGTCCTCACGCTGCGAGATCTTCGCGCTCTTGTTCCTCGCGCGCAATCCGATATCACCAGCGCCGTCATCGCGGCAGAGGGACTCATCGCCGAGGTCCGGGAGCGTGGTGCCGACGCGATCCTCGATCAGGCGCAGAGATTCGATGGCGTTCGGCCGGCGGCGATCCGAGTCGATCAGGCACACATTGACCATGCTCTCGGTCGGCTTCGGCCGGGGGTGCGCACGGCGCTGGAGGAATCCATCCGCCGGGTGCGCGCCGTCTCGCATGCCGCACTGCCCGTTCCAGTGTCGACAGAGCTTGCGGAGGGTGCCATGGTGTCACTGCGCTGGCAACCGGTGGAGCGCGTCGGGCTGTATGTGCCGGGCGGCAAGGCGGTGTACCCGTCAAGCGTCGTGATGAACGCAGTACCGGCCCAGATCGCGGGGGTACCATCGCTGGCGCTCGCGTCGCCGCCGCAAAAGGACTTCGACGGGGGAGTGCACCCGACGATCCTTGCGGCCGCAGGGTTACTCGGCATAGACGAGGTTTATGCGATGGGCGGAGCGGGGGCAATCGGCGCATTCGCGTACGGTGTTGACTCGCTCGGCCTTGAGCCGGTGAATTTGGTCACCGGGCCGGGAAACCTTTGGGTCGCGGCCGCGAAGCGCGTCGTGAGGGGAATCGTGGGAATCGACGCTGAGGCCGGCCCGACGGAGATCCTCGTGATCGCCGATGACTCTGCAGATCCCGTACTTGTCGCAGCAGACCTCGTGAGCCAGGCCGAACACGATGAACTTGCTGCTGCTGTTCTGGTGACGGACTCGGAGGCCTTCGCCGGTCGGGTGCGGGCAGAACTCGGACTCCTCGCGGAGAGTACACGCAAGGGCGCTCGGGTCCGCTCTGCCCTTGATGGCGAGCAGTCAGCGATCGTCCTCGTGGATTCCCTCGGTGCCGCAGCAGCATTCAGCAATGCCTACGGGCCGGAGCATCTCGAACTTCAGGTTCGCGACCCGGAAACGTTGCTTGCGGACATCGACAGCGCAGGCGCGATCTTCGTCGGCCCGGATGCACCGGTGAGCCTCGGAGATTACCTTGCCGGTTCCAACCATGTACTTCCCACCGGAGGGCAATCGAGGTTCGCATCGGGACTGGGCGTGCACACCTTCCTCCGGCCGCAACAGGTCATCCGATACGACCATGATGCCCTGCATCGTGTGAGCGGTCACATCCTCGCCCTCGCAGGTGCGGAGGACCTGCCCGCTCATGCGGATGCGGTCACTGCACGGTTCCGCGGCGGTACTTCCGCATGAACCAGGCGCCTCTGCGTGAAGCCCGTGCGTCCCGCAAGAATCCAATGCCGTGACGTAGGGTTGGACACACCATGTTTTGCCCCTTCTGCAGGTATCCGGACTCCCGCGTCGTCGACTCGCGAACGAGCGACGATGGGCTGTCAATTCGTCGCCGGCGGCAATGCCCGGAATGTGGCCGCCGTTTCAGTACGACGGAGACGGCCAGTCTCAACGTCGTGAAACGCAGCGGCGTCGTACAACCGTTCAGCCGCGAGAAGATCGTCTCCGGCGTGCGGAAAGCATGCCAGGGCCGGCCGGTCACGGACACGGATCTTGCCATGCTCGCCCAGCGCGTCGAGGAGACGATCAGGGCAACCGGTGCGTCACAAATCGATGCCAACGATATTGGCCTCGCGATCCTTCCGCCGCTCCGAGAACTTGATGAGGTCGCCTACCTTCGCTTCGCGAGCGTGTACCAGGGGTTTGATTCCCTCGAAGATTTCGAATCAGCGATTACGCTGCTTCGCGTCGAGCATGACGCCACGGTACTGCCCGACGCAACAGTGCCTCCCGACGCAACAGTGCCTGCCGACGCAACAGTGCCTCCCGAGGAAACAGTGCCTCCCAACGAAACATAGCCACTCGCCAGGGGCACCTCGACGCACCGTCCTGACAGACATCCGTCGTTCGCTAGGCTGACGAGCGCACATGTACCGTCTTTTGTTCCGCCTTGTTCTCGCGCGACTCGACCCCGAGCGCGCGCATAGCCTTGCCTTCTGGGTCATCCGCGTCGTCGGGCTGCCGGGCGTGGGGTTGCTTGTCCGAGGGTTCACTCGCCCACATCCCCTGCTCGCCGTCAAGGCCCTCGGCCTCCAGTTCTCCTCACCGTTCGGTATGGCGGCCGGTTTCGACAAGGATGCGACCGGGATTCGCGGGCTGGGCAATCTCGGTTTCGGCCATGTCGAGGTGGGGACGCTGACCGCTCTCCCGCAGGAAGGAAACGCGCGACCGCGACTCTTCCGGCTCGTTACCGACCGCGCTCTCATCAACCGAATGGGCTTCAACAACAGGGGAGCAGCGGATGCGGTGGCCAGGCTCGAACGGCACAGGCGCCGGAGGGCTCGGCCCATCGTGGGAGTCAATATCGGCAAGTCCCGCGTCGTGGCAGTTGAGGAAGCGATCGATGACTACCTCGCCAGCACCCGGTTGCTCGCGCCAGTGGCCGACTACCTCGTCGTCAATGTGAGTTCCCCAAACACTCCCGGTCTTCGGGGACTCCAGCAGGTCGATCTCCTGAAGCCACTTCTGGTGGCGGTGAAAGACGCGGCCGGTGGCACACCTGTGCTCGTGAAGATCGCCCCCGACCTTTCTGACAGCGCAGTGGTTGACGTGTGCCGACTGGCCATCGATCTTGGCCTCGATGGCATCATTGCAACCAATACGACGCTTGCGCGCGACGGACTTATCGCGGAGGCTTCCGTGGTCAATGCGGCCGGTGACGGCGGACTGTCCGGCGCTCCTCTCGCGCCTCGATCGCTCCATGTGCTGCGGTTGGTACGCTCGTCGGTTCCCGCAGACTTCTGCATTATCTCGGTGGGAGGAGTGGAATCTGCCGACGATGTGACCGAAAGACTCGCGGCCGGGGCCACGCTCGTCCAGGGTTACACAGGTTTCGTCTACCGTGGTCCGCTGTGGGTATTGCACATCAACCGTGGGCTGGCCCGCACCGTTAGACCGGGAACTGGCCGCGCTTAACCTGTGGTTTGGGTAGCCGCATCACCCGCAACTGCATGGCACGCATCGCGGCGTACCAGCGAGTCCCGCTTTGCACTTTATCCGTGCCGAACTTCTGGCCGAGCTTCTTGTTCACCAGTTGCCCCAAAACTACCCCATCGATGACGGCGGCCAGGAAGAACAGCCACAGTCCGGCGATCCCGATGAGCTGGAACACCTCGTTACTGATGAACGTGAGAATGATCACAATGAACATCACCGGGATGAGTACTTCGCCCACGCTGAACCGGGCATCCACATAATCGCGGACCCATCTGCGCTGAGCGCCCTTGTCCCGGGCTGGCAAGTATTTCTCTTCACCGGCAGCCATCCCGATTCGTGCCTTCTCGCGAACTTCCGCCATTTTCGTGCGCGATTCCTTCGACGCTGCACGACGGTCGTTGTTCACGAGGGGCCGCAGGTTCGCAGCCTCGCGCTCCTTGCGGGTAGGCGTAGGCCGACCTTTTCCCGCGGATGCGCTGTCGGTGTTCAGCTCGTAGTCGACGGTCTCGTCGCTCTTTCCTGACTTGGCCACGTTCATTCCTTGCTCTCGGTCTGCGGTTAAGATTACCCGCATGACCTCTTCGCCCGGCGACGCCGCCGTTTCACTGACCGACCTGACCGATTCCGTCGCCGCCGGACTTCCCGCCGCACTTGCCGATCTTGGCGATCTCGTGCGGATCCCGTCCGTCTCCTGGGCGGCGTTCGACCCTGCTCACGTCAGGCGCAGCGCCGAAGCTGTGGTCGCGCTGGTCGAGGGCCTTGGCGTCTTCGATTCGGTGACGATCTCCCAAGCGGCGATCGGCGGTGGCGACGCGCTCGGCCAGCCTGCCGTCCTAGCGCGGCGCGCCGCGAAGAACGGCCGGCCGACGATCATGCTGTATGCGCACCATGACGTGCAGCCTCCCGGCAAGGATGAGGACTGGGATTCCCCGCCATTCGAACCGACAGTGCGCGGTGACCGGCTCTATGGGCGAGGTGCCGCTGATGACAAGGCGGGCGTCATGGCTCACGTCGCCGCGATTCGCGCACTCGTGGACACGGTGGGAGCGGACTTCGACCTTGGGCTGGTCCTTTTCATCGAGGGCGAAGAGGAGTTCGGGTCCCGGTCGTTCAAGAACTTCCTCGTCAAGCACCGCGAGGAGCTCGCCGCGGACGTCATCGTGGTGGCCGACTCCGACAACTGGGACATCGACACGCCAGCTCTCACCGTCGCCCTGCGCGGTAACGTGACCTTCCGGCTCACGGTGCGCACGCTTGATCATGCCTCCCATTCCGGAATGTTCGGCGGGGCTGCACCGGATGCGATGCTCGCGATGATCCGGATTCTTGCGACCCTGCACGATAAGGCCGGCAGTGTCGCTGTCGAGGGGCTCACGAGCACGGAGGGGGAGACGCCCCACTACCCCGAATCCCAGTTGAGCAAGGAGGCGGCCTTCCTGGACGGCGTCACGTCCATCGGGACCGGGAGCATCCCGAGTCGACTCTGGTTCCAACCGGCGATCACCGTCACCGGCATTGATGCACCCTCCGTCGCCAACGCATCCAACACTCTTCTTCCCATGGTGTCGGTGCGCGTAAGCGCCCGGATCGCCCCCGGGCAGTCGGCGGGTGAGGCATACGATGCGCTGGAGCGCCATATTCGCGCCCATGCGCCGTTCGGCGCGATCGTCGAAATCGATGACATCGACCGGGGTGATCCCTTTCTCGTGGACACGAGCGGGTGGGCTGTGACGGAAGCAAAGTCGGCAATGGCGCAGGCATGGGGAGTCGAGCCAGTCGAGACGGGCATCGGGGGATCGATACCGTTCATTTCCGACCTCGTGGAGCTCTTCCCCGATGCGCAGATACTCGTCACGGGCGTTGAAGACCCCGATTCGCGGGCACACAGCCCGAACGAGTCGCTACACCTCGGGGTTTTTCGGAGAGCAGTTCTCACCGAGGCGTTATTGTTGTCGCAACTCAACTCGCGCGGCTGAAACGCATACACTGGACAGTGACAGAAGGAGCATGACATGTCTGACACGACCACAGTCGAGACCGAAACACCAACTCACGGTGTCTCCTTGACGAGCACGGCAGCGCAGAAAGTGCGCACGTTGTGCGAACAGGAGGGCAGGGATGACCTGCGCCTTCGCGTGGCCGTTCAGCCCGGCGGATGCTCTGGCCTGATCTACCAGCTTTACTTTGATGAGCGGCTTCTTGATGGCGACAGCACGGTCGATTTCGAGGGCGTCGAAGTGGTTGTCGACAAAATGAGTGTTCCGTACCTTGACGGTGCCACGATCGACTTCGAGGACACCATCCAGAAGCAGGGTTTCACGATTGACAACCCGAACGCCGGCGGTAGTTGCGCCTGCGGCGACTCATTTCACTAGGCTTTTAGCCGTTTTTCGCCGTTTTTGGGGATGGTAAGGCGCGTCCTTCAGAGTAGGCTGGAACCGTTCAATAGACTGCCACTGTCAGTTTCCGCGTCATCCGAGAGGTCCCCAGTGCGTTCTCCTCGCCGTCTCCGATGGATTACCATCCCGGTCGCCCTAGGGCTTGCCATTGCACTTGCCGGTTGCACGCAAACGCAACTTCGGGGATTCCTTCCCGGC
>JBDTCD010000032.1:0-22655 GCA_039923755.1 Terrimesophilobacter sp.
AAGAACCTGGCTCGAGTTGTTGGGCCCACCCGAGGTCATCACCATGACCTCATTGAAGACCTGGAACGCACCACTGATGGTGATGATGACAAGCAGTGAGGTCATCTCCCGCACCAAGGGAGTGGTGATCTGCACGATTCTGCGGATCGGCCCGATCCCGTCGATATCTGCTGCGTCGTAGAGCTCCTGAGGAATTCTTTGCATCGCTACGGAATACAACAATGTCGTATAGCCGAAACTCTGCCACTGGCTCATGATGATGATTCCCCAGATTGCCGTTGACTCCTGCCCGAGCCACGCCTGAGCCCAATCCCCAAGTCCAACCTGTCGGAGTGCTTCGTTCAGTAGCCCGGTGTCAGGCTGGTAGATGAAGTAGAAGAGCAGACCAGCGACAGTGATCGAAATTGCAGACGGGATGAAATAGATTGCCCGCAGTATCCCGCGACCGCGTTTACGCACAAATTCTTCAACAAGCGCGGCGAGTATCAGAGCGCCAACGACCTGGAAAATAAGTGACACAACTGCATAGGCGGTGTTGTTGAACAGTGCCCGCCAGAAGACCGAGTCACCGATCATTTGCACGTAGTTTGCGATCCCTACGAACGCCGGCACCGGCTTAAATACTGACCAGTCGAAGAAACTCAGGTAGATGTTCTGAAATAGAGGTAAGTAGACGAACGCACCGACCAAGGCAAGTCCAGGCACGATCCAGATGAAGGATCGCCAGCCATGCAGCGAGAGGAGGGCCCGACGCCGGATTCTTGGGGGAGTGGCGCGGACGCGACCGATCATTGTCTGATCGGTCGCGTCCGCGATTGGCGCATTCATGTCGGCATGGCCCAGCGCTAATGCGAGCTGGCCGCCGCCTTCTGCACGGATTGCATGACCTCGGCCGGGGTGCTGGTGCCGGACACAAGCGCTTCGCCTCCAGCGAGGTATGCGGAGGCAACCGCTGGTGGAGTCACCGTGTCGAGCCAGATCGCCAGGCCAGTTGCCTTATTGACCGCATCGAGTGCCGCGATCGACTGCGGGCTCGAATTGTCTGAGGTCATTGACCCAATCACAGGACTGGGGTATCCAACCATCAGCGTCTGCATTTTTGCCGCGTTCTCCTGGCTCACCACGAACTTCATGAAGGCGATGGCAAGCGCCGGGTTCTTTGACTTCGGGTTGATGAGGAACTCATCTGGCGCACCGACCAGCACCCCTGGCGAACCAGCGGCGTCAGTTGCCGCAGGTAGCTGGAAGAAGCCCCAGCCGTCTTTGGCAAGTTGCGTGTTGTCAAGTTGACCAAATTCGACCCACTCGAGGTACATCATTGCTGACTTGGCTGCGGCAAATGCGACCTCAGCGTCATTGTGGTCGATTCCGTTCGACGACTTTGGCGTCGGCGTGCACTGTGTCAGCACGTCCTCGAACTGTCCGAGCGCCTTAGCGTATCCGGGATCGGTGAAGTCACCGTTTTTCGCCGTGTAGTCCTTGTTGAGCGTCGCGGCCGGCACGTTGTACGCGTTTAACTGCGTCACGTAGTGCAGGGCGGGCCAGCCGTTCTTGTTGCCGAAGTTGATCGGCGTCACGCCTTTCGCTTTGAGAGCCTGGCAGGTGGAGAGCAGCTGACTGAACGAGGTGGGAACCTCGATGCCGTTGTCCGCAAAGATCTTCTTGTTGTACACCATGAACTTGGCGTCAAGGTCGAGCGGAATTCCGTAGTTCTTGCCGTCGTAGACACCGGCTTCGACCGCTGAAGGCGCGAGCGTCTTGTTCCACTCGGTTCCCGGGCCGATCTGGGAGGTGATGTCGAGGGCGAAGCCCGCATCAACATACTGCTTGGCGTATGAACCAGCCCAAACAAAGTAGATGTCAGGAATGCTGTTGGACGACGCAAGAACCTTGATCTTGTCTTTGTATCCCTGGTCCGATTCCTGCTGAATGTTCACCGTAACGCCCTTGTGCAACGCTTCGAAAGCTTTGGCCATCGCGGGGAAGTATTGCGATGTCGTGGGGTCCGAGAACTTGTTCACCATGGTGATGGTGCCGGTGTAGTCGACTTTGCTGAGGTCTGTAGATCCGTTTCCGGAGTCACCAGTTCCTGCCTGCGGCGCACAGCCGCTGAGCAAAAGAACTGCGCCCGCTACGCCGGCGATAATTTTGGTGATTCGCTGACCGCTCATTTTCTTCACCTCTACCTCCTTGTAATGTGCCCGCTGGCCGCGGTTAGAGGCAGTCTAAGCAATTTTTGATACCGGTGTCAATCCTTTTCCGGTACCGACTTTGCACCGGTCAGATTACGGACGATTGGGCACTCATCACGGCAGGGTACGCAGGTCACCTGTGACTTGACAGACAGTCATCCGACTGTAGGCACTGTCATCAGACAATCCGTTGGCTTGTCTGACGTCTTGAGGCCGGACAATCCCGGAAGCGCATCAACCAGGAGGTACGAAGGAATGCTCAACTTTGACGAAGACCGATTTGTCAGAATCCAGGACGGAGTGCTCGACCTTTCTGAACGGATACGCGACACCATCAGCCAACTCGTCGACGACGGGGCTACCAATCTCTTCTTTCTCGGTGCTGGGGGCGCGGGAGTCCTTATGCTTCCTGCCGCCCAACTCTTGCAGCGGAGCAGCCCATTCCCGGTTTTCCTCGAGAATGCAGCCGAGGTGGTGGCGGTGGGCAACTCGAATCTCGGTCCCGGATCGATTGTCGTCATCCCGTCCCTTTCCGGAACCACAAAAGAAGCCATCTCGGTCGCCGACTACGCGCATGAGCGTGGTGCGACGGTGATAACACTTACCGGGAACGCTGACTCGCCGGTAGCCACACGTGGAGACGTCAACTTCACAGCTCTCGCTGCAGATGACACATCATCCGAGTCTTTCTACCTGCAATCTCTGATCATCGCGCTTGCTCTCCTCAACAAACTTGGTGCATTCGCCGACTACGACCAAACGATCGCCGAACTGCGGACTCTTCCTCGGCTTCTGCTTGAGGTCAAGCGAGCTTTCGAGGACACCGCATCGCGCCTCGCTGAGTCCATCAAGGACGACGAATACCACATCCTGACCGGCGCAGGCGCTACCTGGGCGGAAGCGTGGTATTACGGAACATGCATTCTCGAAGAGATGCAATGGATTCGAACTCGGCCGATTCACGCATCCGATTTCTTCCATGGGACTCTTGAAATACTCGTTCCGGGGGTGAGTGTCATCGTGTTCAAGGGCGAAGACGCTGCGCGACCGCTGGCCCAAAGGGTCGAGGATTGGGCGCCGACGATCACCGATCGTGTCACCGTGATCGATGCAGCCGAGTTCGAGTTGCCTGGCATATCCGTACAAACCCGTACCTTGATCTCGCAGGTTCTCATCGCGACCGTTCTCGAGCGGCTAAGCGCGCACCTGGCGGTGCTGCGCGACCACCCGCTGGCCACGCGTCGTTACTATCGGCGCACCGAGTATTGACGGTCATAGGACCCGGCTCATGAGCGACGATAGGCCAACACTCGCGATGCGTGCCGCTGTGGTCGGCGACAACACCATTGACCGGTATCTCGGCTTGTCACAGGCGGAGTACGTGGGGGGCAACGCTGTCAATGTTGCAGTGCAGCTGAGCAATCGCGGCGGTCCGATCGGGTATTTCGGTGCGATCGGAACTGACGCTGAAGGAGCCACGATCGAACGCGCACTCACGTTGACGAATGTCGACCTCGATGGGCTCGTACGGATGGACGGGCCGTCCGCGGTGACACAAATCCGCCTCACGGAAACCGGCGAACGAGTGTTTGAACGCGAAGAGTTCGGCGTGACGGCGCAGTACTACCCCACGGCTGACACGATCGAGCGCATCGCATCCGCGCCATGGGTACACATTGGAATGCTGCCGCGATCAGCCGAACTCGTGAGCGAACTGATCGCGCAGAATCCGTCGCTGTCGATCAGTCAAGACTGCGCAGTGAGCTCAGGCCACCGATCGCTCAGCGTCGCATTCGACTCCGCCAGCGAAGATTCTGATCGGGCAGATCGACTAGCACTTGATGCGATTAGTGACGGGGCCACCCTGTCGGTGGTGACGTTGGGCTCCCTTGGCGTCATAGCATTCGACGGAGTCACGAAGTGGTATCAACCAGCAGTTCCCGCACAGGTGATAGACACGACCGGCGCTGGCGACAGCTTCGCGGCGGGATTCATCAACGCGCGACTCGGCGGCGCGTCGGTGCAGGATGCCCTCGCCGCCGGGGCGCAGTGGGCTGCCGAGGCCTGCCAATATCTGGCAGGATTTCCCCAGTGAAAAATTCCGATGGGCCACACAACGCGAACGGTGCAGATCAGCTGTACGCAAAGATAACTCGACTGATAGCAGACACTAAGCTGCTCCCCGGCGACCGGTTGCCGACAGAGCCGTCGCTAGCTGAGATGTTCGGGGTCGCCCGATCTACAGTGCGTGAGGCACTGAAGCGACTGGAGCAGGATGGCCTGCTCGACGCGGTACAGGGCAACGGTAGGTTCATTTCGGGAATCGGATCGCTTGCTATCGAACGACCCATCACGAAGTACGAAGGCATCGCAGAGATGCTGACCAACCTCGGATATCAGGTCACCACGGTAGTGCTCGCCGTAGAGGAGATTCAACTCTCGGCGGAGCAGGCCAAGCTCTTTGACATCGGCGAAGGGCACAGTGCCATCCGCCTCGTACGACTGCGTTTCGGCAACGACGCACCACTGGTGTTCAGTACCGACATCATCCTCCACGAAACACTCCCAGGGCCCATCACACATCGTGACTGGTCTGAACCGATCACGTCGGCGCTGGCAGCCCACGGCCACGAAATCACCTCATCGTCAGCACACATCAGTGCCGCAAACCTTCCTGCTGACATCGAAGAGCGATATAACCTTGCGGGCCACGGCCCCTGGTTATTGGTGACCGAAACGTGCATCACCCGAACAGGAAAACGCGTTCTCGTTGCACAGGACTATCACCGCGGCGATGCGATCGGTTTCAACGTACTCCGGCGTCGCTGAACGACTGAGAGTCTGAACACTCAGTCACTGAACCCCGTGCAACAAATTTGGTAGGAATCGTGTCGATCGTCGGCACCAAATCTTTACCATCAATAAGAGCAAAAACGCGCTGCGCCGCGTCTTTACCCAATTGCAACATGGGCTGGGAGATCATCGATAGTGGAGGGTCCATGACCCCTGCCCAGGAACTGTCGTCGAAGCCAATCAGAGAAATATCGCCCGGGTAGCTGAGGCCATGTTGACGGATCGCGCGCAGCGCGCCGACCATCGCATCGGTCTCCGTTGCCAGCAACGCTGTCGGCCTGTCGGGCAGCGCCAGCATGTTGGAGACTGCACCAATCGCATCAGCTTCGTTGTGTGCACAATGGCTGATGAGCTGGCCGCTGAACTCAATTCCTGCCTCGTCGAGAGCATCGAGGTAGCCTCGTAAACGCTCTGCCTCGCTCCACAGTGAACGGTCGGCTGCTGCAATAATTTGGTCACGGGTCCGGGTGCTTTCAGCCAGGGCTGGTCCCCAAACAAATCCGATGCGCCGATGCCCTTTCGAGATGACGAAGCGCACTGCGTCGCGCGCTGACTCCCGGTTGTCGATCACCACCGCATCGAGGTCGAGTCCCTTGACCGTCCGATCGAGCAGGACAACCGGGATACCGCGGCCGATCGCCTCAGTGATGTGCTCGATCTCGTCGGGGCGCACTGCCGCAGAGGAAAGAATGATTCCGTCGACCTGCTTGTCCATGAGGACGCCAATCGCGGACCTCTCAGCCGCCAAATTTTCGTCGGTGCTCAGAACAATCGCGGTGTAGCCGCTCGCCTTGCATGCATCGGCGATTCCACGGATGACGCCAGCAAAGAATGGATTGCTGATATCCGCCACGATGACGCCGAGAGTCTGAGTGATACCGGTCGTCATGCTGCGGGCAAGACTATTTGGCCGGTAATGGAGCTTTTCCGCTGCGGCCAGGACGCGCGCGCGCGCCGTGGGGCTCACGGAACCATAGTTGCCGAGCGTGCGCGCCGCTGTAGCCTTTCCGACACCCGCGGCGGCAGCGACCTCGGCGACAGTCGGTGAGGAAATCGCACGCCCTCGGTCCGATGGCCTGAATGGATTCTCCCTGTCGCTCAACATGACGTAAATTTAACCGATAACGGCTTAGCGCGGCTAGCGGCTCACCGCATCGACATCATCCTTATGTTGTTCAGCCGCAAATGGCCGCCCGTGGCCAAACGCGCCATCGACGTAGCACTGCTCAGCGGCATGTGCTGCCCCTGCTGCAAGCCCCAGGACGATTGCCGGTGCACTAGCGTGCACCGTTTTGCGCCAGCCCGACCGGAGCAGCGACACGACGAAGGCCGCGAGGAATGCGTCCCCGCACCCCATGGTGTCCGCAATTCCTCGACGTGCGTCAAGCGGAACGGCCGGAGTGCTGTACATCTCGCTTCCGTCGAAGAGCATGGCGCCTTCGGCCCCACGGGTACCCAGAGCCATTCCTGCACCTCGGCGCACGATATCGCGCAGTAGCGCCTCAGTGTCGTCAATGGTGACCCCGGAGCAGGAGAGCAGTGCCAGATCCAGATGCGGAGCCAACTCGTCCAGGTATGGGCTTGACCGATACGTCATTTCACTGGAAAGGTCGTAGGAGATGAGAATGTCCAGGCCCGCGAGCTTGGGGATTTGCTCCTCGCTCGTCGAGTACACGCTGGAATGGATCAGGTCGAACTCTGAGATGTAAGCAAGCTCTGGGTCACCGAGAATGATCGGTTCTCGAGTTGTCACTCCACCATGGTTTCCGCCCCGAAAAACACGTTCGCCGTCAACGACCTCGACTTCCGCGATTCCGCTTTCACCGTCACGGATAACGCACCGCGACACATCGATCCCGATCCTGTCGAGTTCGGCGAGCATGTACTGCCCGTGTCCATCCGATCCGAATGCGCCCAGATAACCAGCCGGAACAGACAACTCATGCGCGAATACCGCGAAGTTCACGCAGTTGCCGCCCGGATAGTCGATTCGTCGATCGATGAAGCGATCGATGACATTGTCTCCGAACCCGAGCACTTTCACGGGCGGCAACTCCTCCTGTTGATTCGCAATTTGACTGGACCACGCCAGTACGTGGTTTAGTACTCGACGACGCGGTAGTAACGGCGCAGAGACAGGTCGTGGTCGCGAACCTTCTCAAGGTGCTTACTGATCCGGCCGGCAACTGTTCCGATGACAAGCGGCGAGAGCAGCGCCCGATACTTTGCGTCGATACCCGGCAACGGGTAGTCGGCGGTGTCGAACACTGAAACGTCGTCCGAATACTTGGTGGCGAACTTCTCGACGCGTTCCATGAGCGGACGCGTTTCGTCTTCGCCAACGAACAGGATAACGCTGGTGTCCTTCTCGATGAGCTCCAGCGAACCGTGGAAGAACTCTGCCGCCTGGACGCGTGTGGTGTGAAGCCACTGGCATTCTTCCAGTACGCACATCGAATAGAGGTAGGTGTACCCCCACAGGTTCCCCGACCCCACCAGGAAGTGGTACTCAGTTTCCTTGTGCTTTTCGGCGAATGCCTGGGCCGCAGGATCTGCCTGCTTCGCCACATCCACGAGTAGCGGCGGCAGAAGGTCGATCTGGTCTGCGAACTTTTCGTAGTCGTCAAACTCGCCACGCTCGGACATGAGTTTGGTGAGGAGGAGAAGCAACTGAATGTCGTACGAGTGTGAGCTTGAAAGAAATACGTGGTCTAAGGCTTTGGCGAATGGGCTGTCTGCTTTCCCGGTGAATCCGACCGTATAAGCACCGCGCGCTTTGGCGAATTCGATGACTTTATTTACGTCGTCAGTGGTGCCGGTGGATGAGCCGAAGATCGCGAGAGATCCTTCACCGAATGTGGCGTCAGGTGCGAGTGCGAATTCTGGGCCGATCGCTGCGCGTGATGGCAACTCGGAGCGGCTGCGCATGAGGTATTCGTAGGCAAGCATGTCCGCATAGGACCCACCCGAGCCGATGAAGTAGATGTTCTTAATCCCACGCTCAAGCTGTGCTAGGACGACTCCCTCGATTTCTTCCCGGAGTCGCGCTGCACTGGAGATCTCTTCGAGAAACTCCTCTTCATTGAATTTGAGCACGCCGTGCACTTCCCTTCGCTCTCGTTGTCCGGGCCCTGCGAATTCAGAGTGATACCGGTATCAACTAGATAAGAGTTACACACCCATATGGCGTGCGTCAAGTTCTTCATGGGCACTTTTTCCCGGCCCGTGGGTATCGGTCGAGATGACTTTCGCCTCTGTTCGGGCGAGAGCGTAGGGCGGCTTGCGGGGCCCCTAACCCTCTAGGCTTGCCCAAGCACTGTCATCACGGTTGCTCTTCGCGGCCTGAGGCAAAGGATTGATACCCCATACTCCAGCCCATCTCCGCCGGAATCGTCGGATCCATCGCCGGCTTCGCCACCTCATTCGCTCTCGTCATTGCTGGCCTGCAAGCGGTCGGGGCCACGGATGGGCAAGCGTCATCCGGGCTCCTCGTCTTGTGCGTCACCGTCGGCATCGCCTCCATTGTGTTCGCCCTGCTGTATCGGATCCCGATTTCGATCGCATGGTCGACGCCGGGGGCAGCACTCCTGGTCGCGGCGGGCCAGAATCACGCGAACTTCGCGGCCGCCGTGGGCGCATTCATCGTCTGCGGCGCACTCATCGTCTTGTGCGGCCTGTGGCCAGCACTCGGTCGACTCATGACGAGCATCCCGAAACCGATCGCGAGTGCCATGCTCGCCGGCATCCTCTTTCCGATCTGCCTCGCCCCCGTGACCGCGATGGTCGACTTTCCGCTGCTGGCGCTCCCCATCATCCTGGTCTGGCTCATCATGCTTCGGCTCGCGCCGCGATGGGCAGTACCCGCAGCCATGCTCGTCGCTGCCATCGTGATCGCGGTATCTGCAGGCGGTAGCTGGATGCAGCACGCCGAACTCGCGCCGCAGCTCACATTCGTTCTTCCCGTGTTCGACCCCGTGGTGATCGTGAGCCTCGGGCTACCGCTCTTCATCGTGACCATGGCCGGTCAGAATGTGCCCGGATTCGTGGTGATGTCTACGTTCGGCTACACGACACCGCCACGTCCGGTGCTTGTTGGCACCGGGGTCGCCTCCGTGGGCGGAGCATTCTTCGGTGGGCACGCGATCAACCTCGCGGCGATCACCGCCGCAATCATGGCGAGCCCCGAGGCCGACCCGGACAAGTCGAAACGCTGGATTGCCACCCTTAGCGCTGGCGTCCTCTACCTTTTGCTTGGCCTCGGTGCAGGCGTCGCCACCGCTCTTGTTGCAGCGTCGCCACCGATTCTGATCATCGCGGTCGCCGGTCTCGCCGTTGTCGGCGCACTCATCACCTCCATCACCGGGGCCCTTGAGGAGCCGTCGCACCGGATCACGGCGATCGCGACGTTCCTGGTCACCGCGTCTGGATTCACCCTCGTCGGCATCGGTTCCGCGTTCTGGGGTCTCCTGGTCGGCGCAGTATTCATGATCTGGCTCGGGTGGAATCGGCGACCGCGTTCGGATGTTCGGCCGATCACAGAAGAGTCGGCTCCCGTCGACTGAACTTGTTTGATACCAAAGTGGTATCATCCTCATCATGGCCATGACCGTACGCATCACGTCCGAGCTCGACGAAAAACTGCAGGCGATTGCGGATGCTCGCCATACATCCAAACACGCTCTGGTCCTTCAAGCCGTGGAGATCCTCGTCAACACCGAGTCGAAAACCGATCGCGTGATGGCGAGCGTCGAGCGCACTCTCGAACGGGATGCTGGGCTCCTGAAGCGACTTGCGGACGCGTGACGATCTATCTTGAACCCGAGCAAGGATTGGCTGTCGCCTCGCGACTTGGCCTGCACATCCGAGATGAAGGCCTATTCTTCTCCGCGCTCGCACGCCCGGCAATGAGCGCATTCGGCAACGACGCATACGGCACGATGGAGCTCAAAGCAGCCGCTCTCATGAGTTCCCTTGCGCAGAATCCTGCCCTGTGTGATGGCAATAAGAGGATCTCGTGGGTGCTCACGGTCGCATTCCTCAATATCAACGGATGGGATCTCACCATGAGTGAGGACGAGGAGTTCAACCTCGTCCTCGGCGTGGCGCAGGGCAACCTCGAACTCGAGGAGATTGCCGCTGCATTCAGCCGGAATATGATCGTGGCCAGCCCCTTGAGAGTTACTCCAGTCCGCGCCGCTTAAGGAGCGGCTCAATGACGGCATCGCGGCCGCGGAAGTCGCGGTAGGCGTCCAGCGCATCCATCTTGCCGCCGACACCAAGCAACCGTGACCGGAACCGGTCGCCGTTCTCCCGGGTCAGCCCACCGTTCTCCTTGAACCAGTCGACCGTGTCGGCATCCAGCACCTCGCTCCAAATGTAGGAGTAGTAGCCGGCGTCATAGCCTCCAGCAAAGGTGTGCGCGAAGTACGTGCTCGAGTACCTCGTTGGTACCGCGGGGTTGTCGAGACCAACGGCGGTGAGAGCAGCGGCCTCGAACTCGGCAACGTCCGTCACCGAGTCATCCGCGGTGATCGAGTGCCAGGCCTGATCCAGTAGGGCTGCTGCGAGATATTCGCTCGTTTGGAATCCCTCGTTGAACTGGCGCGACGCATCGAGCTTGTCGATGAGCTCCTGCGGCATCGGTTCACCCGTTTCGTGGTGCACCGCGTAGTTCGCAAGGACCTCGGGCCACAGCATCCACATCTCGTTGACCTGGCTCGGGAATTCGACGAAGTCGCGGAACACGCTCGTACCTGTAAATTTTGGATACGTGACGCGTGCGAACAAGCCGTGCAGGGCGTGCCCAAACTCGTGGAAGAACGTGTTGACCTCGTCAAAACTCAGCAGCGTCGGCTCGCCGGCAGCGGGCTTCGGGATGTTGAGGTTGTTCACGACGACGACCGGCTGATCGAGCAGGTCATTCTGGCCGACCAGCTCATTCATCCACGCGCCGCCGCGCTTCGAATCGCGCGTGTACAGGTCGCACACGTAAAGGCCGACGGGGGAGCCGTCTTCGTTCGCCACCTCGAATATGCGCGCGTCCGGATGATACGCAACGAGGTCACGGCGCTCGGTGAAGGTGATCCCGTACAGTTGTGTCGCGGCGAAGAACACTCCATCGCGCATGACTCGTTCGATTTCGAAATATGGGCGCATGCCCGCAGTGTCAACGTCGTACTTCGCCTGACGCACCTTCTCCGTGTAGAAGGCCCAGTCCCATGGTTCGATGGGATGCCCGGCAATTTCCTCAAGATCCTTCTGCTCCGCGCGGGCATTTCGAGCGGCTGGCGGCGCGAGTCGGCCGAGCATGTCGGCAACGGCCTTCGGATTTTTGGCCGTCTCATCCGCCGTCACGAAACCAGCGTGAGTGTCGAAGCCGAGGAGTCTCGCCCGCTCAGCACGAAGTTTCGAAATCTCTAAAACCAGTTCGCGGTTGTCATGCTCGCCACCACGACTGCCGCGGGCGCGCGATGCCGTCATGATCTTTTCGCGAACGTCGCGGCGAGTGAGTCCCGCCAGATAAGGATGCCCAGTGGGGAGCACGAGGGTGACGAGGTACTTGCCGTCCAGCCAGCGCTCCTTCGCGGCCTCCGCAGCCGCGGAGATTTCTCCCGCACCGAGCCCGTCGAGCTCTGCGACATCCTCGATGACAACGGCGAGTTCGTTGGTGTCAGCGAGGAGATTCTTCTCGAATCGGGTCGTGAGCGTCGACAGCTTCTGGTTGTAGTCCTTGAGCTTCCCCTTCTGCCCATCGTCAAGTCCGGCACCTGCGAGAGTCATCTCCGTGTAGTACCGCTCGACCAGGTAGCGCTGCTCCGCATCGAGCCCGTGCACGTCGAGTTGGTCGTGAATCGTCTTGATCCGCCCGTACAACTGCGAGTCGAGCCTGATCGCATCCTCGTGCGCCGCCATGCGCGGGGCAATCTTCTCCTCAAGGTCGTTCGTGAAGTCGCTCGAATCGGACGAAGATTTGTTGTAGAAAACTCGGGCAACCCGAAGGAGCGTCTGGCCGCTTTGCTCAAGTGGCACCATGGTGTTCTCAAAGTCCGGCATATCGCGCCGTCTGGTGATGTTCGAGATCTCCGCAAGTTGCTCCTCGAACCCCTTCTCGAAGGCGGGCAGGTAGTCCTCATCCCTGATATCGCCAAACGGGGGAAGTTCGTAGGGGAGGGTGCTCGGCTTAAAAAAAGGGTTCGTCATCCTCCAACCTTATTAGGGTGGAACTATGGCAGCACTTGAGGAGCATTACGCGCACGGTCACCACGAGAGCGTCCTTCGTTCCCACAGTTGGCGCACCGTGGATAATTCGGCAAGCTATCTCGCCTCGGCGCTGGTCCCGGGAACAACTGTGCTCGATGTTGGTTGCGGTCCGGGCACCATCACGATCGACATCGCCGCCCGGGTAGCTCCAGCAATAGTTGTTGGCCTCGACGCCTCCGCGGAGATCGTCGAGAAGGCGACGGCACTCGCCGCCGAACGCGACGTTGGCAACGTTCACTTCGTTGTGGGGAATGGTTATGAGCTCGAGTATGCGGATGCCTCATTCGATGTCGTTCACGCTCACCAGGTCCTGCAGCACGTGGCGAATCCGGTGGGGATGCTGCGCGAGTTTCGCCGCGTGCGCACGAAGGCGGGGGTGGTGGCGGCGCGTGATGTTGACTACGGCGCGTGCTTCTGGCATCCGCCATCCGCAGGGCTGGATCGATGGCTTGAACTTCTCCGGTCTGTCTACCGCAGCAACGACACCGAACCGGACGCTGGGCGCCACCTGAAAGCCTGGGCAATGGATGCGGGATTCACTGATGTCGTCTCCACGGCATCCGTGTGGTCATTCAACTCCGAAGTGGATCGCGAATGGTGGGGCAGTATGTGGGAGACGCGAATCCTTCAGTCTGCGCTCGCGGTTGACGCCATCGATTCGGGACTGGCGACTCAAGACGAGCTCATCGACATCTCTCGCGCGTGGCGTGACTGGATCAATGATCCGGAAGGCTGGCTCGCCATGCCCCACGGTGAAATCCTGTGCCGGGGGTAGTGCAAAGGAAGCATTGCAAAAAACTAGTTGCAAAGGTGTAGTTGCAAAGAACTCTTTGCAATGCTATCTTTGTATGTATGAGCGAGAACGATGAAGCGGAGATCGTAAAACACGATCGCCAGATTGACCTTGAGTCACTCAAAGCTCTCGCGCATCCGCTTCGTGTGAAAATTTTTGACGTTCTCTCCACCTACGGAAGCTTCACGGCGAGCGGTCTGGCTGAACGGCTGGGGGAGTCCAGCGGAGCTACCAGCTATCACCTACGGCAACTCGAAAAGCACGGGTTCGTGCGCGAAGTCGAAGGCAGGGGCGTCGGCCGCGAGCGTTGGTGGGAACGAACGCCCGGTGGAATCAGCATCGGTCCGGTGCAGGCACGACAGACCTCGGCGGGTCGCGAAGCGAGCCAGCTCGTGATGCGTGAATGGTCCAACACTCGTGAGCGCAATCTGTCGGAGTTTCTCCAACGGGGCTTTGACGAGCTTCCCGAGAAGTGGGGCGAATCCAGCATGGTGAGCCTCACGAACGTGTTTGTCACGGCGGAAGAGCTCGGCGAATTTTCGGCACGGTACATGGCGATCGTGAGCGAATTCGCTGACCAGCACCGCCATCAGAAAACCCCCGGATCGCGACCGGTACAGATTCAATTCCATGCTTTCCCCGTCATGGACGGCGAAGAAATCCCCTCAGACGACACTCCAGAAAGAAACACATCATCATGACCATCACTGCACCAATCAACGTACTGGCGCCTCAGGAGCTGTCGACGGCTGCTCGTGCGAGCACCGCTTCACACGGTATTGATCGCGCCGTTGAACGGCTCGCGGTGGCACTGCTCAGCTGGTCTCGTACTCGCGCCGCTCGCACGGCCCTCGATCACAGTGAGCATTCACTTCGCCTGCAGCAGAGGAACCAGAAACTGCAGCGCGAAGCAGGTGCACTGCGCCTGACCCAGCGCATCGGACTCTGACTCCCCGACTCTTAAGAAACTCGATTCCGCCGAGGAGAGGTGTGCGGCTTTCCTAGAGCTATTCCTCCACCCACTCCTCGTCGGAGTCGCCTGTCGTAATGCTCGTCGTCCCCTTTGTTGGGGAATAGCGGATCACCGTCACATCATCGGAGTCAGGATCGGGATCCAGCTCGAGGAAAGGTCGCCCCTCGAGCCAGGTCAGGGTCCAGCGTCGGCTCGTGTCAAACCTGGTAGAACTGCCGCCAGAACTACTGCCAGAACTACTGCCAGAACCCAATGGAGCATCGTTATCGAAGCTGCCCTCAACGGTGCGGATGGCCGCAACAACGGCGGCCGGAAGCCTTGTCGGTGGCTCGTCGCCCATTGCCCATCGCGTTCCCAGTTGCATGGGCTGGCCTACTCTGGTGTTTCTGCGAGCACGATTGCGCTGACCGAAACCACATCCGCGTCCTCGAACGTGAGTTCAGCGATCCGACCAACGGCTTTGAGGTCGTTGGCCGCCTGCTGCACGAGCGCTGGTCCTGCGAGGGTTGCGGAGGCTACCTCCGTTTTCTGCGATGCTTTCGCATCCGTCTTCGCTCGGCGGATGCCGATGAGGGCTTCACTCACGAGAGAGAGCAGACCAGTTGGAGCGTCAGTCACGGGTGGTGTCGGCCAGGCTGCGGTGTGGATCGACGTGTGATGTGTCCACGACCACACTTCTTCCGTGGCGAACGGAATGACGGGCGCGAACAGTCGGAGCAGGATGTCGACAGCGGTGCGGAGTGCAGCGACGGCTGAGCGCTGCCCTTCCGGGCCAGAGGCGCCGTACGCGCGCTCTTTCACGAGTTCGAGGTAATCGTCGCAGAACGTCCAGAAGAACTGTTCCGACGCCTCCAACGCTCGTGCGTGGTCGTAGTCGTCGAAGGCCTTCGTCGCCGTCTTTACCACCGTGCCGAGCTCTGCGAGCATGTCGAGGTCCAGCGGGTTAGTGACCGCGTTGACGTCGATCGGGTCGACTGCCTCGAACGAGTACACGAACTTTGCCGCGTTCAATACCTTGATGGCAAGTCGTCGCCCGATCTTGATCTGCTTCGGACTCTGCGGGTCGAACGCTGCATCCGTTCCGAGCCGCGAGGATGCTGCCCAGTAGCGCACCGCATCTGAGCCGTGCTCCTCAAGCATTCCGGCTGGCGTGATGACATTGCCCTTCGACTTCGACATCTTCTTGCGGTCCGGATCCACGATGAATCCGCTGAGGCCGGCGTTCTTCCACGGGATGACACCATGTTCAAGTTCGGCGCGAAGCATTGTCGAGAACAGCCAAGTGCGGATAATGTCCTGCCCCTGGCTGCGCAGGTCGTACGGGAACACCAGGTCGAACAACTCGGGATCACGCTCCCACCCGCCAGCGATCTGCGGGGTAAGGGACGACGTCGCCCAGGTGTCCATAATGTCGAGCTCTCCGATGAAGCCGCCTGCCATCCCGCGCTGGGCTTCTTCGAATCCAGGTGCCGCATCCGACGACGGGTCCACCGGAAGCGATTCTTCTGCGGGAACAATTACTGCCCCTGGCTCACCATTCTCATCCAGCCCATACCAGACCGGGATCGGAACGCCGAAGAACCGTTGGCGGGAGATCAGCCAGTCCCCGGTCAGTCCGCCGACCCAGTTCTCATAGCGCACGCGCATGAACTCGGGAACAAAGTTGACCTCGCGGCCGCGCTCGAGAAGCGTATCGCGGAGCTTCTCATCCCGCGCCCCGTTCGTGATGTACCACTGCAGGGTGCTCACGATCTCCAGCGGTTTGTCGCCCTTTTCAAAAAACTTCACGGCATGGGTGATGGGCTTCGGTTCGCCGTCGAGGTCGCCGCTCTCTCGAAGCAGTTCGACCATGCGCGTCTTCGCGCTGAACACCGTCTTGCCGGCGAGTTCCGCATACGCGGCCTTTGCTGCGTCGGTCTCGAGTGCCTCAGGCGGGTCGGCGAGGATACGGCCGTCACGGCCAATGATCGTGCGGTTCGGCAGGTCGAGCTCCCGCCACCAAATCACGTCGGTCACGTCGCCGAACGTGCAGATCATAGCTATGCCCGAGCCCTTGTCCTGCTGTGCCAGGCGGTGCGCGACGACCGGTACCTCGACGTTGAAGATCGGTGTGCGCACCGTTGTGCCGAACAGGCCCTTGTAACGATCGTCATCCGGATGTGCGACAAGCGCCACGCACGCCGGGAGCAGCTCTGGCCGGGTGGTTTCGATGTACACCGGCGAACCGTCCGGCCTGTGGAACGCCACGCGGTGGAAGGCCGCTGGCATGTCCTTGTCTTCGAGCTCAGCCTGAGCGACTGCGGTGCGGAACGTGACATCCCACAGGGTCGGCGCCTCGGAGCGATAAGCCTCACCTCGAGCGAGGTTGCGGAGGAACGCGCGTTGGGCGGCGGTCTGGGCCTCCGGGCCGATAGTGCGGTAGGTCTGAGTCCAGTCGACGGAGAGTCCGAGAGCCTTCCACACCGCCTCGAACTGCTTCTCGTCCTCGACAGTGAGCGTCTCGCACAGTTCGACGAAGTTACGCCGGCTAATCGGAATCTGGTCGGCTGCCTTCGAACTCTTATTATCTCCGCCCTCGAACGGAGGGGTGAAACCAGGGTCATACGGGAGGGTGGGGTCGCATCGCACCCCGTAATAGTTCTGCACCCTGCGCTCGGTAGGCAGGCCATTGTCATCCCACCCCATCGGATAGAACAGGTTCATGCCCCGCATCCGCTGGTAACGGGCGGCGAGATCCATGTGCGTATAGCTGAACACGTGGCCGATGTGCAGGGAGCCGGATGCTGTGGGAGGCGGCGAATCGATCGAGTACACATTCTCGCGAGTGGCTCCGTCGCGGTCGAAGCGGAAGGTCCCTTCGGAATCCCACCGGAGGCCCCACTTCGCTTCCAATCCTTCGAGGACGGGCTTATCGGGGATGGCGTCGGCCATGGTGTGCTCCGGTTTCGCTATATGCGGCACCGTGTCGATTGCGGAGGTGCCTGAGTGTGGGTTGTGAACACAATTCTACGCGAGCCCGGCACGAACTCTGGCGACTAGAACCGATCACCCGTGAGTGTGACGGTCCAGGACTTGCTGAGGTGCTTTCCGTCGGCGCCGACGAGAGTGATCGTGAATGTTGCGCTATCCGTCGAACAACCGATTTGCTGCGGGAAGGTGAAGTCATCCTGATTCCCGCTCAACGGTATTTGCATGAACTGCGAGTCGGCGGCATCGCTCGTCCCATTGACGAACCACGCCGTATCAGCACCGGCGGTTGCCCACGTCACCGTGACGTTCGGATGGGTCGGACCGACTCCTGGGCCGCCTGCGGAGCAGTTCTGAGTCTTCGGGACGACAAAGTTTGTGAAACGTGGTCCCGTAGCGTGCGGTGGAGGTGACGGCGCCGCACTGGGGGAGGCGCTTGGGGTTTCGCTGGGCGTCTCACTGGGGCTGGAACTCGGTGTGTCGCTGGGAGTCGCGGAAGTACTGGGGAGAGCGCCCGGGTCGGACGCTGGACCACCTAGGCCGCGAGAGAAAAGCAGGGTAAGGAAAATGATGATGGCAATGAGGAGGAGTCCGCCGATGATGGAGAGCACGAGGATAAGGGTCCTCGACTTCTTCTCCTTGCCGCCTCCTGAGGCAGGTGGTTCTGGCCGGTCGAAACGTACAGTTGGAGCATCGTCGCTCATGAGTACCCACAATGTCAGGTGTTGCCCGGCATGTTGCCTAGTGTGGGACATCCTAGAGGTGCGGGAGTCCGGCGCACCAGAGCCAATCTCCCGCACCCGGTCTGGGGCGAAGGCGCTCTATGACGACTATGCAACGACCTCGTCGCGCACCCGAATGCGTTGGGCGATGAGGGCGGCGACAAGCGTCAGCACCGACAACAGCGCAAGCACGATTCCGGGGTGCCACCATGCCGCACCCGTCGCTTGAGACAGCGCGGAGGTCGCCAGCGGAATGAGGCCCGAGACGACCGCCGCCACGCTGTAGGAGATGGAGAGCGCACTGTAACGGACCGGTCCATGGAAGAGATCGGACATCAGGCCGCCGAGGCCGGCCCAGGCGAGGGTTGGCAGGATCCCGCCGATGATCATGGTGCCGACGAGAATCGGGAACGTTGCGAACTGCAACATCCAGTACATCGGGAACGTGATGATCAGGGTTCCCACTGCGCCGATCGCCACTACCCGCGCAGACCCAATCCGGTTCGCGAGTACCCCGAACAGCGGAATCGTCACGAGTTGGAGCAGGCTGCCGATGAGTGTCGCCTCGAAAAGCTGCTGATAGGAGAACCCGAGAATGTTGATGCCGTACGCGATCGTGTACGTGTTCATGAGCGAGTACGAGCCGATGCCGAGCAACGCAGCGCAGATCGCGACGACGATGGCGAAGGGGTGGGTGCGCAGGACCTCCAGTACCGGAAGCCGCGAACGCCGCCCCGTCTCGACGAGGTTTTTGAACACCGGGGTCTCGTCGATCGCGAGCCGAAGGTACAGCGACACTCCCAACAGCGGGAACGCCACCAGGAAGGGAATCCGCCAGCCCCACGCCAGCATCTCTTCCCCGCTCAGGGTGAGGGTGAGCAGGAGGAACAGCGCCCCAGTCAGGATCGTCCCGACCGGGGATCCCAGTTGCGGAAGGGCAGCGTAGAAACCGCGTTTCTTATAGGAGGCGTGTTCGGTGGCGAGGAGGATCGCCCCGCCCCATTCACCGCCGAGGGAGAGTCCCTGGACGATCCGCAGCAGTGCGAGCAGGATCGGCGCGAGAATGCCGAGCTGCGCGAAATCGGGGAGGAGGCCGATGGCGCCGGTGGCGACGCCCATGATGCCGATCGTCCAAAGAAGCGTGCGTTTGCGGCCGAGGCGGTCACCGAGGTGGCCGAACAGGACCGCACCGAGAGGTCGCACAAGGTACGACATCGCCAGAAGCAGAAACGACAGGATAGTCCCTGCGGCCCGGTCCTGGTCGGGGAAAAACAGCGGCGCGCTGAAGATCGCGCTGAAGTAGGCGAACACGTAGAAGTCGTACGATTCGAGGGACGTCCCGACGAATGACGCCCACACCACCTTGCGTGCGACTCGCGGTTCCGAGGGTGCAACAAGGGGTGGCTCGAGGTCTGTCGCGGTCACGCGGCGCCTTTCTGTTCAACGGATGCAGGAATCTTGGGATTGATAGACTCAGTCCAGAAAATGATCCTAGTGGTGGTGATGCATGAAAAGCGAGCGGATGTCGGCGGGCCGACCGCGAGCGTCGTCCCGTGACACGATCGAGGAGGCTGCTGCCGAGCTTTTTCTCGAGCAGAGCTATCACGGCACGACAATTGAGGAGATCACCCAGCGTGCGGGCGTGAGCCGTGCGACGTTCTTCAACTACTTCGGTTCAAAGAGCGATCTGCTCTGGATTGATGCCGACCACGCGATCGAACGGCTTGAGGAACTGGTGGAAAGCGGCAAACCCCTTCGCGCCGCGCTGGCCTCGGTGGCAGCCGAAGTCGGGCCCGAGCGCGTTCCGCTCGCCGTGACTCAGTCGGATGCCATGGGTACCCGCGACGAGTTGGTCGCGTCGGGGCTGGTGCGGGTTGCCCGCGTTGCCGCGCTTCTTCGTTCTGCGCTTCCGCAGGAGGCGGGGGAGGGGCGCCACTCACTTGCCCTCAACGTCCGTGCAAACTCGCTCGCTGGTGCAGTGGTTGCAGCGTGGGGATCCTGGATCATGGGCGGTATCGACCGAGCGCCTCTCGCCGACTACCTGCGAGACGCGCTTGCACTAGTTCAACTAGAACAATAGAATTGATGCGTGCTCATTCGAATCGACCCGGCATCCGGCGTCCCGCTGTTCGATCAGCTCGCTGGCAGCATCCGAGCGTCGGCGATAGCCGGCACGATCACGGTCGGTGAAAGGCTGCCGTCCGCACGCGAGCTCGCCGCGTCACTCGACATCAACGTGCATACGGTGTTACGCGCGTACCAACTGCTCCGGGATGAGGGGCTCATCGAACTGCGGCCGGGCCGCGGCGCGATCGTCACCGGACGGATTGCGGGGGACTACGCCGAACTCAACGCGGCAGTGGACGCCGTCATCATCGAGGCGCGCAAACTCGACATCGCGCCACCAGCCCTTGCCGCACTGATCAGAGAGACCTACCAATGAGCAAGAACGAGAGCGTCGAGGTAGTTCGCGCGAGCTCCACGAGATTGCGTGTGGTGATCGTCGGAGTGATGGTGCCGGTCATCATCGGGGTCACAGCCACGATTCTTATGGTCACCTGGCTGCCGACTCTTCCCGACCCGATTGCGGTGCACTGGAGCGGGGCCGGCGCCGACGGTTTTGGGCCCGCCATTCCGTTTGTCATTCTGCCTGCAATTATTGCCGTGACTTATAGCTCGTTCGCGGTGGCGTGGGCCTGGAGGCCGAGTCCATCAGGCCGCCTCACGTGGAACCAGAAGGTTGTCCTTGCCATTGGCGTGTGGTTGTCGACAATGTTGAGTTTCGGATTCGGAACGAGCGTGGCTCTGCAGCGAGGACTCGCGGACGCACATTCAGCCCCGGAGGTCGGCCCCGCGCTCGCGATTGCAGCTGTCATCGGGCTCGTGCTCGCCGTCGCGGCGTGGTTCATCCTGCCCCGAGGCGAGTCAGTGGATGAGCCGGGAGCCGCCGCCAAACCCGTGGATGTGCGTGGCTCGGAACGCGTCTCGTGGTCGCGGCCTACACGGCTCGGCACGACACCCATGCTTGTTATTGGGTTGGTCATCGTCGTTGCGCTCGCGACAGTGGCGGCAAGCGTTCTCGCGACACCGAAGTGGACGTTGCAGGGCGCCATCACGATCGCCGTGGTCGTTGTCCTGGCCATCACCAACTTTTGGTGGCGCGTATCCGCCGATCGCCGAGGATTCCTGGTGAAGGGCTTGTTCGGTTGGCCTCGTAAGCGCATTCCGCTCGAGAACATCAGTTCGGTAAGGGTTGTCGACGTGCACCCGACCCGCGATTTCGGAGGGTGGGGGTGGCGCTGGGCTGGGGACGGCCGTAGTGGAGTCATCATGCGCCCTGGACCGGGCATTGAAGTGACGCAAAAGAACGGGAAACGGTTCATCGTCACAGTGGACGACGCTACAACGGGTGCTGGCGTGCTCGTCGCACTCGTGAAGCAGCGTGCTCGCGGCTAGCTGCCCAGCGCGCACAGGGCTAGTTCCCCTGTGCGAGGCTGCGCGGGTGTTCTTGTCGTGCGCTGGTGTTGCAGCACCCACGGTCGGCGAAAAGACCCGCGCGCGATCTCGCTAACCGCAGGCGGACCACTCGCGCACATCGTGCCGATCGCTCAGGATCTCCCCTCCAGCTCGTGAGTGGGCTTTTCCGCCCGACCTAAAGACGAGGATACTGGCGTGCTGACCGATCCCGACTTCCTTATACGACGACGTGACCTTGACTATGTGGGCAACCCGGATGTCAGTTTACGACGGGCTTTGGCCCGCGGTGGACTGGTGAGGGTTGCCGCTGGTACCTACGCCGATTCCACGACATGGAACAATCTGGAGCCCATCGAAAAGCACCGCGCAAAGGTATTTGCGACGGCAGGTCGGCTGCAATCGTCGCCGGTGTTTTCACATTTTGCTGCCGCGGCCATATGGGGCATACGCATGCTTGGAGCCTGGCCGACACTCATCGACGTGACGCTGGAACGAACAACCGGTGGTCGATCGGATGGCGCGCTCCGCCGACATTGCACAGGGCTCAGCAGCATTGACGTCGTGGAACGCGATGGGCTCCTCGTCACGTCTCCTGAGCAAACGGTCGTCGACCTGGCGAGGATCCTTCCGTTTCCCAATGCCGTTGTCGCTATGGATTCAGCACTGTGGCGGCGGCGTATTCCGCAACCGCTCGCCATCGAGTTGGAGCTTGCGCGAGTTGTCGATGCGGCTACGGGGCGCAAGGGCTATCGAGCCGCACTCGCCGCCTCGCGGTTCGCGACTGGCTTGTCTGACTCGCCGGAAGAATCTCATAGTCGGGTGCAGTTGCAGCTTCTTGGGTTTCCTGCTCCGAAACTTCAGCATCGCTTCATCCTCGCTAACGGCAGAAGTGCGGAAGTTGACTTCTACTGGGAGCAGCTGAAACACGTGGGAGAGTGTGACGGCAAGGCGAAGTATCGCGACCCGAAAATCCTGCAGGGCCGATCCGGCGAGGACGTTCTGTTCGCCGAAAAGGACCGCGAGAATGAGGTGCGTAGGCAGGTGCGACAGTTCTCTCGGTGGGAACCCAAGGAACTTTATCCTCCTGTTCAGTTGTACGACCGACTTGTGCGGGATGGACTCCCGTCATCGAAGCCTCGACCTCGCGGATACCAACATCACTGACCCCACGAGCGCTGATTCGGATGCAGCAATGCGGAAACTGTGGCGCTGACGGCAGCGTGTAGTACTGTCGCTCCAGTAGTTCGATGCCGCGGCGTGCGCGGGTAAATTCAACGCGCGCGGGCGTTGCAGCACCCGCGCACAGCGGAACCACCCGCGCACGACGTGAGGTACTGGACGGTATCGTGTGGCCTAGCGTGACGCGGTACAGTTCAGACGCTGGATGTCCTGCACAACAGAATCTGCCCGGGGGCGGT
>JBDTCD010000033.1:0-5374 GCA_039923755.1 Terrimesophilobacter sp.
CAAGCGAATCGCACCCCGTGACCACACGCCAGCCGCCAGCGAGTTCGCCTCGACCGGACTGGCGAGCCACGGGGGTGCAAGCGGATTGGCTGTCACGAAATACCTCACGATTGTCGACGGGAGGCGAGCGAACCCGGGTTGGTTCCTGAAGCCCTCTGAATTCTACAAGGACAGGTTCAGCCCACCGGAACCGGCACTGCCGACACGGTGCGATCGATCGTGAACTGGCCCAGCACCCGAGTACCGAGATAGATCACGGCGCTCTGGCCCGGAGCAACACCGCTTAGCGGTTCGTCGGGTGTCGCCACAAGTTCCCCACCCAGAAAGGAGAGGGTGGCGGATACCGGGTCGGCATGAGCGCGGATCTGGACCATGCAGGCAATGGGCGTTTCAAAGTCATTCGGCGCCCGCCCCGCCCAGGAGAAACGAGACCCTGCAATCTCCGACAGTTCCAGCGCCTCACGCGGTCCGACGACCACGACGTTCGACTTTGGTCGAACTTCCAGAACGAATCGCGGTTTCCCGTCATCGGCGGGGAATCCGATATTGAGCCCCTTGCGTTGCCCGACGGTGAAAGCCGCAGCACCATCGTGGGTGCCGAGCCTGGCTCCGCTGCGGTCGATAATGTCGCCAGCCTCCGCACCGATGCGCTCGGCCAGCCATCCGCGAGTATCGCCATCGGGGATAAAGCAAATGTCGTGACTGTCCGGTTTGCTTGCGACAGAGAACCCGCGGGCGGCGGCCTCCGCACGGACTTCGGCTTTGCTTGGAGTGGATCCCAGTGGGAACAGGCTGTGCGCGAGCTGCTCCGCAGTGAGCACCCCGAGCACGTAGGACTGGTCCTTGGCCCAGTCCGCTGCGCGATGCAGTTCTCGGTTGCCGTCGGCATCGATCACAATGTTCGCGTAGTGGCCGGTAGCGACCGCATCAAACCCCAGATCCAGGGCCTTTTCGAGCAGTGCAGCAAACTTAATGCGCTCATTGCAGCGGAGGCACGGATTCGGTGTTCGGCCTGCGGCGTACTCCGCAATGAAATCGTCGACCACATCGAGCTTGAAGCGCTCGGAAAAGTCCCAGACGTAATACGGAATCCCGATGAGGTTCGCCGCCCGCTGTGCATCCATCGAATCTTCAATCGTGCAACAGCCACGGCTTCCGGTCCGCAGAGTTCCCGGCATCCGGCTGAGTGCAAGGTGAACGCCCACCACCTCGTGGCCGGCATCCACCGCGCGTGCAGCAGCGACGGCGGAGTCGACTCCGCCGCTCATCGCTGCCAAAACCTTCATGCTGCCAAAACCTTCATGCCGCCCAAACTTTCATCAAAACAGTCTAAACAAGAGTGGCTACGGGATGTCTGTCAGCGTCTTCTCGACGGAACCCAGGCGCGAGTCGATCGCATCGAGTCGAGCAAGAAGCTTCTCGTTGACGGCGGAATTCTGGTCGAGGGCTTTCGAAAGTTCCGTATTGCGGCCCGCGAACTTGGTGACCACGGTGATGATGACACCCGCGATGATCCCGAAAATCGCAATCCATGCGAACCATGGAATGTAGTTGAGGGACAGTAGCCCGTCGTTAGTGCTCAGCATTAGAGGTTCTCGCTTTCTTTTGTCGTGGTTGTGGTCGATTCGGCGTTGGCTGCCGTGACAAGGGTGTCCTTGTCAATGGTGAGGTTGAACGGAAGAACTTCAAAGAACTTCAGCGCCTTTCCGTCGTCACCTAACTCGAGGTGACCCCGAACGAAGCCGGTTTCTTCGAGTTTCGCCAGGTGCATGTAGAGAAGCGCGCGCGACATTTCGACGCGCCTCGCGAGCGCACTCACGTGCAGTGGCTCCGCCACCAGCGCGGCAATAATTCGCATGCGTTGCGGACTCGCGATCGCCGCAAGGCGACGGCTCAATTCGTCCGCGTTCATACCTAGCCCTCTCGACCACCTGTAATAAGAATATATCATATGATAGTTCATGCGTCAAACTCCTCGTCGCGCACGAGAACTTCACGTTGATTTTTACCGGGCTCGGACGTGTTGGGGCACGCATCACCGTCGATGCTTAAAACGAGGTTGCGCGCCTCGATAGTCCCGCACGCAGCGCTCCAGCGTGAGCGTTGGGCAACGCCGAAAGCAGGGCGTCAACATCCGCCTCGGTGGAGGACTCACCGAGAGTGAAACGGAGCGCACCCCGCGCCTCCGATTCCGACATCCCCATGGCGAGGAGCACGTGGCTCGCCTCGGGTATCCCGGCCTGACACGCAGAACCCGTGCTCACGCTGATTCCTGCTTCATCGAGCAGGTATAGAAGGGAGTCACCCTCGCACCCAGGAAAGGTGAAGTGCGCGTTGTTGTCCAGTCGAACCCTGGGATCCCCGCGCAATATCGCCGACGGAACTGCGGCCTGAACTCCCGCAATGAGCTGATCGCGAAGCTCGATCAACGAGGCCGTGGGATGATGGGCAGCCACTCCGAACGCGACCGCCGCGGGCACGTCCTGGGTGCCGGAGCGCACCTTCCGTTGCTGGCCGCCGCCATGGATAAGCGGTTCTATGGCGGCGGCACGGGACACGACGAGCGCTCCGATTCCGAGCGGCCCGCCAATCTTGTGCGCCGACACCGACAACGCGGTGAGGCCACTCGAGGCGAAATCGATGGCTACGTGTCGATAGGCAGCGACGGCATCCGCGTGAACCGGCACTCCCCTGGCGACAGCGAGCCTGACCATCTCCTCGATGGGCTGGATGGTCCCAACCTCGTTGCTCGCGATGAGCGTCGTAACGAGGGCGATGTCATCATGCATGGCGAGTGCGGTGTCGAGAGCTTCGAGGGAAACGCGGCCCAGCTCGTCGGTCGGCAGCCATTCGAGTACCGCACCTTCGAAGCGCTCCAACCATTCGACCGTGTCGATCGTTGCGTGGTGTTCGCCGCGTGGGACGAGGATGCGCCGCCCGGCGCCTGCCGCGGAGCGTGCCCAGAAAAGTCCCTTGATGGCGAGGTTGACGGATTCGGTACCGCCGGAAGTGAAAATGACCTCGATCGGATCACACCCAAGACTTGCGGCGAGCGCCTCGCGAGCCTCTTCGAGCATCCGTTTCGCGTTCTGACCAGCACTGTGGATCGATGACGAGTTCCCGACGAGACCGAGCGCCCCGATGAGCGCCTCCCGCGCCTCCGGCAACAACGGCGTGGTCGCTGCGTGGTCCAGATACACAGCCATCACTCGCTCCTGTCTGTACGATGCAGTTCGACCGCCGGTACTGAATTACTCTAGAACGATGTCCACCACCGATCCCCTGCGCGATCTTGGGGCTCGGCTCACCGATCACGGCGGCGAAGTGCGAGTGTACTCGGCTAGCGCTAAATCCATCGAACTGTGCCTTTTCTCCCGCAAGGACCAGTACTGGATTACCGACACTATTCCCCTCGACAAGGACGATGACAACGTCTGGTCGGTCACCTCACCGAAGCTCGTTGCTGGCAGGAATTACACGCTGCGCGCGACCGGTCCGGACGGGGCCGACACCGGCGTAGCCCCGCCGGGGCGGTTCGATCCCCATCGGCACCTTCTCGATCCATACTCGCGAGGTCTTTCCCGAACCAGCAATGGCGAATGGCGCTCGTCCATCATCGACGACGAATTCGACTGGGGCGGTATCGCCAAGCCCGCGACACCGCTCGACCACACGGTCATTTACGAGGCGCACGCCAAGGGATTGACCAAATTGAATCCCGCGGTGCCCAGCGCACTTCGCGGCAGCTATGCCGGTCTCGCCCACGAGTCCACAATCGCCTACCTGCGCGACCTCGGTGTGAGCGCAGTCGAACTGTTGCCGGTCCACCAGTTCGTCACGGAACAGCGGCTCGTGAAGATGGGCTTGAGCAATTACTGGGGCTACAACAGTCTCAACTTCTTCACACCTCACACCGCATGGGCGTCGGCGTCGGCTCAGTTGGCCGGCCCCGCTGCGGTCGTACGCGAGTTCAAAGGGATGGTACGGCTCCTGCATGAGGCAGGCATTGAAGTGATTCTCGATGTTGTCTACAACCACACGTCAGAAGAGGGACCAGGCGGCCCCACCACGAGCTTGAGAGGACTCGACGACAGGACCTATTACCGGCAGTCTGATTCTGGCGAATACGTCGACGTCACCGGGTGCGGGAACTCGTTGAACGCCGCAAACCCGGTCGCACAGCGACTCGTGCTGGATTCTTTGCGGTACTGGGCCAACGACATGCAGATCGATGGTTTCCGCTTCGACCTCGCCGCCACTCTCGGGCGTGATGCCAACGGCGCCTTCGACCCTGGGCATCCGCTTCTGTCGGCAATCCTCAGCGATCCGGCTCTGGCCGGGGTGAAGATGATCGCCGAACCCTGGGATGTCGGGCCTGGCGGATGGCAGACGGGCAACTTCCCGAACGGCTGGCTTGAATGGAACGATGGGTACCGCGACCGAGTTCGCGACTTCTGGCTCACCGATATCGCCTCAGCACGAGCACACGGTTCAGCACCAATCGGGATCGGACCGTACGCGACAAAGCTCTCTGGATCATCGAACGAGTTTTCAGCTGAGCGCGGGCCGACGGCGTCGGTGAACTTCGTTACTGCGCACGACGGATTCACGCTCTGCGATCTCACGGCATACAACGACAAGCACAACCTCGGTAACGGCGAAGACAACCGGGATGGAACGAGCGACAACCACTCTTTCAATCACGGAGTCGAGGGCCCCACCAACAACCCGGTGATTGTCACGGCTCGCCGCAAGGCGATGCGTAACCTTCTCGCAACGTTGTTGTTGTCCGCCGGCACACCGATGCTCACGGCGGGCGATGAGTTTGGGCGAAGCCAACGCGGAAACAACAACGCGTACTGCCATGACGATGAGTTGAGCTGGCTACCGTGGAAACTCGAGGACTGGCAGCGCGACCTGTTGCACATCACCAGCGCGGGCATCCGGTTTCGTTTGGACAATCCGGCGGTCCGGCCGCAAAACTACGGAGTCTGGGGCGAAACCCTCGATTCGGCGACCCAGATGGATTGGTTCAACGCGGCGGGCGAATCAATGTCGATTGACGACTGGAATTCCCCGTCGGAGCGCACACTGCAATATCTCGCTGCAACGAATCACGAAGTAGACGGTTTCAACCGGATTCTCCTTGTTGTGCACGGGGTTGAAGCCGAGGAGACGGTCACGTTGCCGGTGCACTCGGGCGTCGAGTCCTACACACTTCTCTTCGACAGCGCCATCGATAGCCTGGAGTCAGAGGAGCACGCACCGGGGACGACTCTGACGATGACCCCGACGTCCATGAAACTGTTTCGCGCGCACTGAAGCAGCTGGTCCGCCGACTCCGATCAGGTGACGTCTTTCCGCCAGCTCGTGA
>JBDTCD010000034.1:0-7295 GCA_039923755.1 Terrimesophilobacter sp.
GGATTCGGGCGAGAGCGACCAGAAGTCCCACTGCATATCCGCGTCGCGCAGTGCGGAGGCGCCGAGGCGCTTCTGCGAGTGGATAAAGTCGGGGAACTTGATTCCGTCACGGATGAAGAACACCGGAGTATTGTTTCCGACGATGTCGTAGTTGCCTTCCGTCGTGTAAAACTTGAGCGCGAATCCGCGCACGTCACGCCACGTGTCTGGCGATCCCTGTTCGCCGGCGACGGAGGAAAAGCGTGCGAGCATCTCGGTCTTCGTGCCGGGCTGGAATACGGCGGCCCGGGTGTACATCGACACATCTTCGGTGATCACGAGTTCGCCGAACGCGCCGCCGCCCTTAGCGTGCGGGTTGCGCTCCGGCACTCGCTCACGGTGGAACGCGGCGAGCTTTTCGACAAGGTAGCGATCATGAAGCGCGGTGACGCCGTCGGGGCCGGTGGTCAGCGAGTGCGCGTCGCTGGCGACGGGCGCGCCGCTCTGTGTGGTGGTGGGCGGAGTGATGTTCTCGGTCATGATTGCTCCTTGTTCATGGTGGTGATCAGTTATGGGTGGCCTGAGGAATGTCGGTTCGAGATGGTAGGTCCTGGCAGCTCGCGCACAGTCCCCAGAAGGTGACTTCTGCCATCGTGACGGCGTACCCGGCCGCGTCAGATGGCGTCAGGCACGGCGCTTTGCCCTCGACGCAATCGACATCGACGATGGATTTGCAGGAGATGCAGACGAGGTGATGGTGGTTATCTCCCGTGCGACGCTCGTACCGAGCGGCGGAACCTGCGGGCTCGATCCGCCGAAGCAGTCCTGCGTCGCTGAGGTCACGCAACATGTTGTGCACCGACTGCACGGAGAGGGAAGGAAGCGCTTTCTTCAGGGCTCGAAACAGTGACTCGGCGTCACTGTGCGGACGCGATGTGATCGCGTCGAGGAGGGCCATCCGGCCGCCGGTCACACGGAGGCCGGCACCACGGAGTTCGTGGGCAGGAGTCATCGTCACAACTCCACGGTACCCCTTATCGTGAATACCTCAAAATACGCATGCCCCGAACGAAAACGAAGGAGATGTGGTGAATCCACCGCATCGCGAGCGTACAACGACGTTCGCAGAGAGAATCTCCTTCATATTCGTTCAGCCGGCGACGACAGTCAGTCAGCCGGCGACGATCATTCGGGCACCGGCCTCGAACTCGTCAAGATCGCCCGTTTCGCCAGCCCGGAACGCGTGGCGGCCGATGACCCACTGATAGAAGAGGAACGCCGCGAGCGCGATCGTACCGATACCGATCTTGATCACCCACGGCCAATCCTGCCGGGTGACAAAACCTTCGATGATTCCCGAGACGAACAGCGAGATCGTGAGACCAATCGCGATGGTGATGAGAGCCCTGCCGTCCTCCGCAAGAGCCTGGACTCGCGTGCGATGCCCGGGCGCAATCCACGACCAGAAGATCATGAGCCCTGCCGCTCCCGCGACGAAGATCGAGTAGAGCTCGAGTTGGCCGTGCGGCGCGATGTAGAGGAAGAATACGTCGATCCGGTCGTGTGCGCCCATGAGCGCCGCCGTGAGGCCGAGGCTTTGCGCATTGGTGAACAGCAAGTACGGCGCATACACGCCAACGATGCCAAACGCGACGCATTGCGCAGCGAGCCACGCGTTGTTGGTCCACACAAGGGCAGTGAAAGACCCCATCCCATTTTCTGAGTAGTAATTGACGAAGTCTTTTTCGGTGAGCTGGCGGCGCATCTCTTCGGTGCCGAAGTTCTGCAATACACCCGGTGTGTTCAGAGCCCACAGGGCATACAGCACCGCCACAATCACTGTTGCCGCTGCCACGGCCAGGCTGAGCCAACGGACGCGATACAGGGCGGCAGGTAACTGGTTGCCGAAGAAGACGGGTAGCCGGCTCAGTACGTTCTTACCAACACCGGTGAACTGCACCCGTGCGCGAGAGAGCCTCAGCGAAAGCCGGTCACCCTGGAGGCTGCTCCCCGCCGTCGCTTTCATTACGGAAAGTTGGCTCGCACCGGACTGGTATTTGTCGATGAGCTGGTCTGCTTCCGCGCCGTCCAGCCTGCGGCGAGAGCCGAGTCGAGCAAGCTCGTCCCATTCATCGCGGTGGGCGGCGGAGTATGCGTCGAGGTCCATCTGCTTAAATACTAGACATGGCATCCAGCGTCGAGTCCAGTTCGATCACTTCTGCCGCACCGGATGACGAACTCATGATCGGTGAAGCGGTTGTTCTCGACGTGCGGCCCACCGGGTTTGTGCTGCGCGGCGCTGGCGCGGCGATCGACTTCATCCTGTATTTCGGGTTGTGGCTGTTGATCGTGTTGGCGGTCACCTCGCCGGTGTTCAGCGGACTGTTCAGCGGTGCGATGCTGCAGGCGATCATCGTCGTCGCGCTCGTCCTCTGCATCGTCGTCATACCGATGACCGTCGAACTTCTCAGCCACGGTCGCTCGCTCGGAAAACTCGCCGTCGGTGCGCGCATCGTTCGCGACGATGGTGGAGCGATCGGCTTTCGGCATGCGTTCACCCGCGCCCTTACCGGCGTGCTTGAGATCTTCGGGACTCTCGGTGGATTCGCCGCACTCGTCGCCCTTCTGAATTCGAAGGCGAAACGACTGGGCGACCTCATCGCAGGAACCTACAGCCAGAACGAGCGCATCACCCGCTACACCTCGCCTGTGTATGGCGTTCCCGTGGAGTTGCTCGAATGGTCCCGCACCGCAGATGTGGCCAAGATGCCCGACCGGATCGCGCGGCGCATCTCGCAGTTCCTCGTCTCCGCGAGTGGATACACCCCCACCTCACGTATTTCCGCCGCGCAAAGCCTCGCGCAAGAAGCCGCACCGTACGTCTCACCCATCCCGAACGCGGATCCCGAACTCTTCCTCGCCGCGATCGCCGCCATCCGCCGCGATCGCGAGTACACGGCCCTTCAACGGGAGAAGGAGCGGCTTGCAAACCTCGCACCCGCACTGGGCCGGATGCCACGGGGCTTTCCCGAACGGTGATGCGGGGCAGGCTTAACTGCGGCTCAGTACCTGTAGTGGTCGGCCTTGTATGGGCCGCCTACGGGAACACTGAGGTAGGTGGACTGCTCGGGAGTGAGCGTGGTGAGCTCGACGCCGAGTGCATCGAGGTGCAGCCGGGCGACTTTCTCGTCCAGAAGCTTCGGCAGCACGTGCACTCCGAGCGGATAGTCCGCAGCGAAAAGTTCCAGTTGGGCGAGGACCTGATTGCTGAACGAATTGCTCATGACGAAGGATGGATGCCCCGTCGCATTACCAAGGTTCATGAGGCGCCCCTCCGAAAGGATGAGCACGCTGCGCCCGTTCGGCATCCGCCATTCGTGCACCTGTGGTTTGATCTCCACTTTTTGGGCACCGGCGAGCGCGTCAAGCCCCGCCATGTCGATTTCGTCGTCGAAATGGCCGACATTGGCGACGATCGCCTGGTGTTTGAGGCCGAGCAGGTGATCGACGGTGATGACGTTCTGGTTGCCTGTGGCGCTGATGAGAATGTCGACCTCGCCGAGCACGCTCTCGAGGCGCGCGACCTGATACCCATCCATCGCCGCCTGCAGCGCATTGATCGGGTCAATCTCACTCACAATAACCCGGGCGCCCTGCCCGCGCAGCGCCTCCGCAGCCCCCTTGCCGACATCGCCGTACCCGGCGACGAACACAACCTTGCCGCCGATCAGCACGTCGGTTGCCCGGTTGAGCCCGTCGGGCAGCGAGTGCCGGATTCCGTACTTGTTGTCGAACTTCGACTTCGTCACCGAATCGTTGACGTTGATCGCCGGGAACAGCAGGGTGCCGCTCTTCTCCAGTTCGTAGAGTCTGTGCACGCCCGTCGTCGTCTCTTCTGTGACCCCGCGGATGTCGCCGGCGATCGTCGTCCACCGGTCCGAGCTGGCAGCAAGAGAAGCTTGAAGAGTGTCAAGGACGACGCGCCACTCGTGGCTGTCGCCCACGGCGGCATCCGGAACCGCTCCCGCGAGTTCGAACTCGCGTCCCTTGTGGACGAGAAGGGTCGCGTCGCCACCGTCGTCAAGGATCAGATTCGGTCCGATCCAGCTCTCGCCGGCGGCCTCGGCCTCCGCGCTCCAGTCGAAGATCTGGGAGGTGCACCACCAGTACTCCTCGAGAGTCTCGCCCTTCCACGCGAAGACGGGCACGCCCGCCGGCGAATCGACGGAGCCGGTCGGTCCGACGGCGACCGCCGCGGCGGCCTCATCCTGCGTTGAGAAAATGTTGCAACTTGCCCAGCGCACTTTCGCGCCGAGAGCCACGAGTGTCTCGATCAATACAGCGGTCTGCACGGTCATATGCAGGCTTCCCGCGATCCGTGCCCCGGCGAGCGGCTGGCTCGGCCCGAACTCTTCCCGCAGGGCCATGAGTCCCGGCATCTCGTGCTCGGCAAGACGCAACTGGTGACGGCCGGCCTCGGCGAGGGAGATGTCGGCAACTTTGAACGGGAGAACGGTCGTGGTGGTCATTCCTCCATTCTCTAACATCCGCCGCCTCCTGTGCATCGAACGAAAACGAAGGGGATCAGTCGTGAATGCGACTGCCGCAGCACAATTCACGCCGTGACAAGCAAATCTCCTTCAATTTCGTTCGGAGAGGTCAGGGAATGCGGATCAGGGACAGCACGCGATCGCGGATGCTGGCCATGAGCGGGGCCTTTGCGGCCTCGACGTTCAATCGGAGGAGCGGTTCGGTATTCGAGGGCCGCACATTGAACCACCAGAAGTCGCCGTCGTTGTTCCCGCTGACGGTAAGCCCGTCCAGTTCATCGAAGTCTGAATCAGAGAACGCCGTGACGATTCGCGAGTATGCGGCAGGGACATCCGTAACGACCGAGTTTATTTCGCCACTCAGCGCGTAGGGCGAATACCGGTGTGACATCTCGGACAACGGTCCATCCTGCGCACCGAACTCCGCAAGCAAGTGCATCGCCGCGAGCATCCCGTTGTCTGCACCCCAGAAGTCCCGGAAGTAGTAGTGGGCAGAGTGCTCTCCCCCGAACACCGCCCCCGTCGCCGCCATCTCATCCTTGATGAGCGAGTGCCCGACGCGGGTGCGCACGGGAATGGCGCCGGCGTCGCGGATGGTCTCCGGGACAACCCGCGAGGTGATGAGGTTGTGGATGATGTAGAGGTCGCCACCCTCACCCTGGGCCCTCGCACGCTGGATTTCCCGCACGGCGACGACCGCGGCGACCGCCGACGGGTTCATCGGCTCGCCACGCTCGTCGATGACGAAGCACCTGTCTGCATCCCCGTCGAAAGCGAGGCCGAGGTCGGCGCCGTGCTCGACGACTGCCTTTTGCAGGTCGAGCAGGTTCGCCGGCTCCAGCGGATTCGCTTCGTGGTTCGGGAAGCTCCCGTCGAGCTCGAAATACAACGGGATCACCTCGATCGGCAGTGCCGGCAGCCCAGCAGCCGTGCCGAGAACCGCTGGCACGGTCAGCCCCCCCATACCGTTTCCGGCATCCACGACGACTCGCAAGGGCCTGATTCCGGAGAGGTCGACGAGTGTACGGAGGTATGCGGCATAGTCGGCCAGCACGTCTGCTTCTCGGTACGACCCGGGTTCGGGATGCGCAGTGATAGCGGCGGCAAGGTACTCTTTCGCCCGATCGCGGATCGCCGCCAGCCCGGTGTCGAGACTGATTCCCCGCGCCCCCGCGCGGCTGAGCTTGATGCCGTTGTAGGTTGCCGGATTGTGGCTCGCCGTAAACATCGCGGCGGGTGCGTTCATGCTGCCTGACGCAAAATAGCTCTCGTCGGTCGAACACAAGCCGATCGCGACCACATTCCCGCCGCGTGCCCGCACTCCGGCCGCGAAGGCGCCGGCCAATCCCGGGGACGAATCGCGCATGTCGTACCCGACGATGACATCCTGACCTGCGGCGCCAATCTCGTCTACAAAGGCCGCACCGATCGCCGAGACCACCTCATCGTTGAGTTGCGACCCCACCAATCCACGCACATCGTAGGTCTTGACGAAGGCATCCAGGTCCGGGCTAGAGCTCATTCCCCAATGCTACGTGACGTAAAACCTGCCACCCTCGCGGGGCGGACAATCGCTCGGAATGCTTGGCACACAGGTCGTAGGTGTGAGGTTCCCGACGGGTGCTCAGAGGGCCAAGGACGGCCATCGAGTCGACGTAGACGTAGGTCAGGGTCGATATCGCTTCGCGTCCGCACGCAACCTTGCTGCACAACCGATCGTCCATGGTGATCCAACACTAACCACTGGCTGCGCAGTCTCGGTGGAACCCCGCCGGGGCAGATTCATCACGCAGCCTCCCGACCGTAGAATGGCGGCATGGCTCATGGGCACCGGTCAGTGGCGAAACCGTCCGCACGTGCCGGGTGGCGGGATCGGCACGGCCGCGGGATCCGGGGGTCGGTCACCGGACCGAGGCTCCCGCTACTTCACACCCGGGCGAACATCTTCGAGGCGACCGTCGCCTCGACAGCGGAATACCTCAAGGACCTGTGGCCCGACGAGTTGGCGGATGTCCGGGTTGAAATCGCGGCGCTTCCCACCAGCGAGGCGGGATCCCGCAGAATCCGCCGCTGGCTTTCCCTTCCGGCCGAAAAGCGCATCATCCTGTACCGACTGCCCATTGAACGCCTCGCGCGGCTGCACCGAAACGATGACCTCCACCGCCGGATGATGGTGGAAAGTTGTGTCTTCCGCGCCATGGCGGAACTCCTCGGCAAGGAACCGTGGGACCTGGCTCCGGAGCGTTTCCGGCACTTCTAGCCGAACTGGTTGAACACCGTCACAGGATGGGACAGCCCGACGGGTGGACTCACCACAAAGCCGGCGAGTCGCCCATTACCCTGATAGCTCACGGATACCCGTAACGAATCGAATCCCTTGAGGGTGTAACTGATACCGCCCGTCACCGGGATCGCCGATGCGCCACCGGCCTTCACCGTGACGGTGGTTCCCGCTCCACCTGTCGCGTCGATCGCCACACTCGCGTCCGTAGGCCCGGTATTCACGAGGTGCAGGATGGGTGACGGACCTGCAGCGACGCTCACGAGAGCCTCTTTCTTCAGTTCCGGCGCCCCGACGAACCAGGCGAAATCGGTGGCAGTCACCACGGCGGGAGTTCCAGAGTCGACACTTGACTGTGCGCTGCCTGCCAGCGTGACGGTGGATGTGCGCACAGCGACGACCGCTGGGCGTTCGCTCGTCACCGTGAAGGTCCATGTTCCGTCAACAAAGTCGCCGAGAGGGAAATCGGTGACAACCCCGCCGTC